>CAUUIU010000141.1:0-7726 GCA_963545025.1 uncultured Sphingopyxis sp.
GTCTCGTGGGCTCGGAGATGTGTATAAGAGACAGCGATGCCATAGCGTAGCATCGTATCGGTGATCAGCTGACGCCCGAAGCCTTCGAGCAGGCCGGCGACGAGCAGCATCAATATCACTCCGACCATCACCTTACCCGCGGTGCGCCCGGCCTCCGACGCCGCCTGTAACCGCCCGCGCGCGCCCGGAAAGACCACCGCAGTGCCGATCCGCAGCCCTGCCGCGCCCGACAGCGCGGCGGCGAACAGCTCGGTCGTGCCGTGGATGAACAGCCAGCCGCCGAAATCGAAGCCCAGCCCCTTGCCCGCGAATACCGCCAGCATCGCGCCGAGCCCGATCCCCTGATAATATTCGAGCATCATCGTCGGCACGCCGAAGGCGAAGCCCAGCGCAAAGGACAGGATCGACACCCGGCTGTTGTGCGTGAACAAATAGGTGGCGAAGACGTGCAGCCCGCTTTCGGCGTCCGCGTCGGCTTCCTTGCCATGCCCCAGCGTCGATTGCAGATATTCGGCCGTCGCGCGCGGATCGCGCCCCCCCGCCATCTCTTCGGGCACGAAATTGAAATACCATTCGGGGTTGTTCGCGACGAGCGAATAGCTGGTCAACGCGCCGAGGACGATGATCAGCGCGATGACGATCGTTTCTTTCCACACCGCGCGCACCGCGGCGGGCCAGTCGTAGAGGAAGAAGCGGCGAACGCGGTTCCAACGCGTCTCGCGCACACCATAGACGAGGAAATAGCCGCGGATCGACAGGGCCTCGAGATGGTCGAGCAGCGCCTTGTCGAGGCTGGTCGCGCGCGCGATCGACAGCGACGACAGCGTCGCGCGATAGAGCAGGGGGAGTTGCAGCAACTCGTCGCTGGTCAGCGCCTTGGCGCCCCGTTTCTCGAGCTTGGTGAGCAGCAGGTCGAAAGCGACCCAGTCGGCTTCGCGCTCGGCGCGAAAGCGGCTGGTCGAAAAGCTCGGCGCATCGACGGCGCGGGCGGCGGCGGGCGCCGGGATCACAGGCTGCCTGCCCGTTTGATGCCGAGGTAAGCCTCGATCACATTCGCCCCCATCGCGTCGGCGGGCACCTCGATCACGTCGGCTCCCAGCCGCTGGAGCCGCGCGATCACCAGCTGCCGGTCGCGCAGCATCGCCGCCGCGACGTTCGAGCGCGTGACGTCGGCGCCCGTCTCGGGCCGCCGCCGTTCCTCGCTCTCGACCTCTTCGTCCTTGATCACGACGAACAGCAGCCGGTGCTTCTTCACCAGCCGTCCCGCCGCGCGGATCATCAGGTCGGCGCTCGTCGCGTCGGTGAATTCGGTGAACAATATGATCAGTGAGCGGCGGTTGAGTTGCGCGCTCAGCGAGGTGAGCGCGAGGGTGAAATTGCTCTCCACATGCGCATAGTCGATCAGGCTCGCGGCGCGCTGCAACGCTGGAAAATCCTGCGTGTGCATATAGGCGGGGGTCAGCGCCTGCGGCTTGGCGGCAAAGGAAAACAGGCTGATCCGGTCGTTCAGTTTCAGCCCGACATAGGCGAGCAGCAGCGCCGCCGACACGGCGCGATCGACGCGCGGCATGCCGCCGACGGGCTCGGCCATCGTCCGTCCGCCGTCGATCGCCAGCACGACGCGGTTGTCGCGCTCGACGCGATATTCCTTGGCGAGCAGTTTGACGTGGCGCGCCGACGCGTTCCAGTCGATCGCGCGCCGGTCCATCCCCGGCTGATATTCGGCGAGCGCCTCATATTCGCTGCCCTCGCCGCGCAGGCGTTGCTGGCGGAGGCCGAACCAGCTGTTGCGCTGGAACAGGCGGCTGCCCTCCTCGGTCACCGCGCGCAGGCTGGGCACGATGCTGATCGCGCCGTCGATCGGGAAGCGGCGCTGTTTCCACACGAGCCCGAGCGGCCCTGCCCAGCGAATCCACAGCGCCTCGATCAGCGCCTGACCGCGCCGCGATGCGGTGAGCGACAGGGTGCGGGCGATCGCCGGTTTGTCGCCCCCGACCGCACGCATGTCGGCCGCCAGTCGCCCGCCGCGCGCCAGCCGGTCGTCGAGCGCCAGCGCGAGTTCGGCACGGCGCGGTACCGCGGGGCCGCTCGCCGCGAGTGACAGGTCGAACGCTTCGCCGACCCCGACCTGATGCGGAAAGCGCGCGTCGAGCGCGAGGTGGCGCGGATGCGCCCCCGCGACCGTGTCGAGGAATATGCACACAAGGATCACCGCGATCCAGCCGGGCGCGACCAGCCACAGCTCGGGGCGTATCAGCCCGAGCGCGAGCGCCATCGGGGCGCCCGCGAGCAGCAGATAGATCGCGCGGCGGGTCGGATAGATCAACGCGGCACCTCTTCGCGTTCGAGCAGCGCGGCGACGATCTGTTCGACATTGCGCCCTTCGATTTCGGCGGCGGCCGACAGGATGACGCGGTGGCGGAGCACCCCGCCCGCGAGCCGCTGGATATCGTCGGGGATCACATAGTCGCGCCCGTCGAGCGCCGCCGCGGCGCAGGCCGCGCGCGCCAGCAGGGTCGCGGCGCGCGGGCTGGCGCCGCATTCCAAGTCGGCGCTCTCGCGCGTCGCGCGCACCAGCCGGACGATATAATCGACGATCTCTTCGGCGAGACGCACGTTAGCGATAATGTCGATCGCTGCGCCGATCGTCTTGGCGTCAGCCACCTGCGTGACGCCGAAATCGGCGACTGCGGGGCTTTTGAAGCGTCCGCCATGGTCGGCGACGACGCGCCGTTCCTGCTCGGCGTCGGGATAGTCGACGACCAGCTTGAACAGGAAACGGTCGAGCTGCGCCTCGGGCAACGGATAGACGCCCTGCTGTTCGATCGGGTTCTGCGTCGCGAGCACGGTGAAGCGCGGGCTCATCACATGCGGCTCGCCGTTGATCGTCACGCGCCGCTCCTGCATCGCCTCGAGCAGGGCGGCCTGCGTCTTGGGCGGGGTGCGGTTGATTTCGTCGGCGAGCAGCAGCTCGGTAAAGATCGGCCCCTTGGTCAGGGTGAAGCTCGACGTCTGGAAGTTGAACAGGTTCGACCCCAAGATATCGCCCGGCATCAGGTCGGGGGTAAACTGGATGCGCCCGAAATCGAGCCCCGTCGCGCGCGCAAACGCCTGCGCGAGCAACGTCTTCGCGGTTCCCGGCGGGCCTTCAAGCAGCACATGGCCGCCCGCGAGCAGCGCGATCGTCACCATGCGCGTCAGCGGCCCTTGTCCGAACACGACCTTGGCCACCTCGCCCTCGATCGCGGCACCGAGCGCCTGGACGCTTTCGACGGGATTAGCTGTCACGGAGTAGATCCTTCCTGATGTCGTGCAGCGCCTGCGCGTCTGCAAGGAATTCATGGGTATTGCGGGCGAACGGCAGACGCCGCGCGATCGCGGAGAATAGGTCGCTGCCGGGCGGCAGATGCTTGTCGATCCAGGCGTCGGTTTCGGCGGAATCGAGCCCGGTAGGCGCGTGTAGCCGCCGTGCGATCGCGGTACGCTGGCTGTGGACATAGGCGTCGGCGCCGTCGAGTTCACGGCGCGCCTGCTTGATCAGGTCGGCGCTGTTGGCGATCAATGCTTCCTTCGACACGGGCATCGCGCGTTCGGGTTTCAGCGCCGGGCCGAACCGCGCCCACGCCTGCCACAGCGCGAGCAGGCCCGCGGCGATGAGGCAGAGGGTGATGCCGATGAACGGCGGCACAAAGGCGAATCGAAGCAGCGAGCGCTGGCTGCCGAAGCCGTTGAGCGTCAAGTCGAAGGCGATGCCGTCGGCCGCGCTGTCCTCGGCCACCGCATCGATCAGGAACGCCGCCGCCCGCGCCTTGTCGCGCGATGCAAAGGCGAGGTTGTTGATCAGGTCGGGATCGGCCAGAACATAAAGATCCTGCGCGCTCGTCCGCGCGAGGACCGCGCCGCCCGCCGGCCCGGCGATCAGCGTTTCGAGTCCGGGTCCTTCGACCGTCTGGACATCTTCGGGCAGCTCGACCGAAAACTGGCGCCCCGCGATATTGACCGCGACCGTCTGCGCTTTTGCGGGACGCGCCTTGATCTCGACCTTGCCGAACTGGTCGGACGGCAATAGCTGCGCGGGCGGAGTGTCTGCAAAGCCGGCGCTCACCCATCCCGCCTTGACCTTCTGCCCCGGAATCCGCCCCGCGATCCATTTCGGCAGCACGACGATCGACCGGTTCAGATTGTTGGCTGTCAGCAGTTCGGTCATTTCGGGGGTCTTGGTCCGGTGCGTCGGCGTCAGCACCAGCAGCGGATTATAATCCTCATAGAGGACCGGCCCGGTGCCGCGTTCCATCGTCACCGTTGCGTCGCTGCGTTCGAGCAGGTCGACAATCCCGGCATAGCCCGGCGCCGCCTTCGACAGCGCGTGGCCGCGCCCGTCGTTGCCGCTCGACAGCTGCGGGCCCAGCGCGATCAGCGCCCACAGCGCGATGAAGGCGATGGTACCGATCACGACCACCGCGATCATCAGCCGCGGGTTGAACCCACCGTCGTTCGCTGCGCCCTCGCTCATGCGCGCGCCCAATTCTTCGGCACGGTCAGCTCGGCATAGGCGCTGCGGCATTGCTGCCACGCCCCCGCGTCGATCGCGCGCCCCCCGAACAGGCTGATCTCGACCGCGCGCGCGATGCGGCTGAACGCGCCGCGCGCGACCGAGGGCAAGTCGTTCGCTTCGGCGAGTTCGCGCGAGGTCATCGCGGGTTTGACGAGGCCGGGACGGCGGCCCTCGATATCCTCGACGCTGCGATAGAGCAGCAGGTGGACCGCCTCGGCAAACCGTCCTTCCTCGGCCAGCGCGTCGGCTTCGGCGAGCAACGCACGCGCGGCACCCGCCTCGGCGCGGCCGACCATATCGGCCTCGTCCAGCTCCTCGCGTCGGCGGCGAAGCGGCAGATTGTCGACCCATTGCGCAAAGGCAGGAACGAAATGATAGAGGATGAACAAGACCAGCAGCGCGGCGCCGAGCCACATCAGCGGCTTCGCGGCGGGCGCGGCCCATTGGAAGAAATTGGCGATCGCCTCGAACAGCGTCTTCAGCCATTCGGGGGTCTGCGGCGGCGGTTCGGGCGGGGGAAAGCTGGTCTGGATTTCCTTGCCGGCGATCGTCTGGGCATAGCCGGGGTCGACCAGCTCGGGGTCGAGCAGCCAGCCCTGATCGGGCGCCGCGGCCGCGGCCTGGGCGAGTCCCGTCATCATATTGAAAAATTGGCCCCGCCCGGCTGTATCATCGCGGCAGGTGGTAGCGCGAGCGGGCGCGACAAGGCAAGAGATGCTTGCGCGCCGAACTGCCCCGATATAGCGCGCGCCTGATATCGGGAGAATGATGTTGGACGCGGCGCAAGCGGTACATGAAAAATTCCTCGCGGCGCTGGCAGAGGGGCGTCTGCCCGATCGCGCCGATGCGCCCGATCCCGCGCAGGCCGGCCTGTCGCGCGCCGCGGCCACCGATATCTTCCTGTCGCAGCTGACCAGCCGCCAGATGGACCGGCTGTCGCGCCATCTGCAGGCGCGCGGCGAGGGTTTCTACACGATCGGGTCGTCGGGGCACGAGGGCAATGCCGCCGTCGCCGCGGCGCTGCGCGTCACCGACATGGCCTTTCTTCATTATCGCTCGAACGCCTTTCAGCTCCACCGCGCGCGCCAGCTTCCGGGCGGGACCCCGACCTGGGACATGCTGCTGAGCTTCGCGGCGTCGTCCGAAGATCCGATCTCGGGCGGGCGGCACAAGGTAATCGGGTCGAAGCCGCTCAATATTCCGCCGCAGACCTCGACGATCGCCTCGCACCTGCCCAAGGCGGTCGGCGCGGCCTTCTCGATCGGCATCGCGCGGCGGCAGGGGATGAAGGATCTGCCGCTTCCCGACGATGCCATCGTGCTGACGAGCTTCGGCGATGCGTCGGCGAACCATTCGACCGCGCAGGGTGCGTTCAACACGGCGGGCTGGACGGCGTTTCAGGGCTCGCCGATGCCGCTGGTCTTCCTGTGCGAAGACAATGGCATCGGCATTTCGACGCGCACTCCGACGGGCTGGATCGAGGCGCAGTTCCGCCACCGCGCGGGGCTGCACTATATCCAGTGTGACGGCACCGACCTTGCGTCGGCCTATGCCGGGGCCTGCGAAGCCGCCGACTATGCGCGCCGCACCCGCAAACCCGTGTTCCTGCACATGGCGACGGTCCGTCTCTACGGCCATGCCGGCTCGGACGTGCAGGGCGCCTATCTGCCCAAGGCGCTGATCGAGGCCGACGAGGCGCGCGATCCGTTGCTCGCGGGCGCGGCGCTGATGGCGGAGCAGGGCTGGATGACCCCCGCCGAGATTGCCGAGACATATGAAGAGATCGGCGCGACGCTGGCGCGGCAGGCCGAGGCGGCGATCCTGCGCCCCAAGATCATAACGCCCGCGCATGTCATGCACAGCCTGATCCCGCCAAAGCGCGAGGTCGCGCGGCCCAACACGCCGTCTCCCGAGGACCGCAAGGCGATGTTCGGCAGTGACGCGGGGCAGATGGACAAGCCGATGCACATGGCGCGGCTCCTCTCTTGGGCGCTCGCCGACCTGATGCTCGCGCACAGAGAAATCGCCGTCATGGGCGAGGATGTCGGGCCGAAGGGCGGCGTGTACAACGTCACCGCCAAGCTCCACCAGCGCTTCGGCTCGGCGCGCGTGATCAACACCTTGCTCGACGAACAGGCGATCCTCGGGCTCGCGATCGGCATGGCGCACAACGGTTTCGTGCCGATGCCCGAGATCCAGTTCCTCGCCTATGTCCACAATGCCGAGGACCAGATCCGCGGCGAGGCCGCGACGCTCAGCTTCTTCTCCGACGGCCAATATACCAACCCGATGGTCATCCGCATCGCCGGGCTCGGCTATCAGAAGGGCTTCGGCGGCCATTTCCACAACGACAACAGCCTCGCGGTGTTCCGCGACATTCCGGGAGTCATCCTCGCGGTTCCGTCGAACGGGCGCGACGCGACCCAGATGCTCCGCGAATGCGTGCGCCTCGCGCGCGAGGAGCAGCGCGTCGTCGTCTTCGTCGAACCGATCGCGCTCTATATGACCCGCGACCTGCACGCGGAAGGCGACGGCCTCTGGACCAGCGTCTACGAAGCCCCCGGCGAAGGCGCGCCGATCGGCTTCGGCGACGTCGGCGTCCATGGCGACGGCACCGACCTCGCGATCGTCACGTACGGCAACGGATATTACCTCTCGCGCCAGGCCGAAAAATTGCTCGCCGCCGATGGCGTGAAGGCGCGCGTGATCGACCTGCGCTGGCTCGGCCCGGTCGACGAGGACAAGCTCGTTGCCGCGGTCGGCGATGCGAAGCGCATCCTGATCGTCGACGAATGCCGCATCACCGGGTCGCAGAGCGAGGCGCTGATGGCGACTTTCGTCGAACGCACCCCCGGCAAGCCAATCGCACGCATCGCCGCCGACGACAGCTTCATCCCGCTCGGCCGCGCGGCGACGTTGACGCTGCCGAGCCGCGATTCGATTGTTGCCGCTGCCAAGGAACTGCTCGCATGAGCGCGCGCAAGACCGCGCTCGTCGTCGCGCCCGGTCGCGGCACTTATGGCAAGAACGAGCTTGGCAGCATCGCGCGCCTTCACGGCGCGCGCTTCGCCGACCTCCTCGCCAATTTCGACGCGCAACGCGCCGAGCGCGGCCAGCCCACCGTCTGTCTCTTATACACATCTCCGAGCCCACGAGACACTGAGCGATCTC
>CAUUIU010000142.1:0-7693 GCA_963545025.1 uncultured Sphingopyxis sp.
TGTATAAGAGACAGATACCTTCACCGCCGCGGTCCGCCACTGGTGTCGATATGAACTTCGACCGACATGCCGGGCCGCAGTCTTTTCGCCGCCGCCTGTCCCTTGTCAATCGCGATGCGCACCGCGATCCGCTGCGCCACCTTCACGAAATTGCCCGTGGCATTGTCGGCCTTCAGCACCGCAAATTCGGACCCCGCCGCGGGCGACAGATTCTCGATCCGCCCGGTGAGTTCGGCGTCGCCCAGGGCATCGACGCTGAACCGCGCGCGTTGACCGATGGCCATTTTCGCCGTCTGCGCTTCCTTGAAGTTCGCAATGACCCAGACATGGTGCGGGACGACCGACAGCAATTGCGTGCCCGCGGTGACATAGGCGCCCTGCCGGACGCCGATTTCCGAAAGCTGACCGTCGGCGGGGGCGCGGATGATCGTATTGTCGAGGTCGATCTGCGCCAGGCGGAGCTGCGCCTTCGCCGACGCGACCGCGGCTTCGAGGCCGGCGCGCCCCACGACGACCGTTCGGACGTCCTGCGTCCCGATAGCACGGCTGGCGCGCGCCTGCTGCAGGGAGGCTTGCGCCGCGAGCAGCGCCGCGCGCGTCTGGTCGAACTCGCGGGTCGAGATCGACCCGTCGGCGACCAGCGTCCGGGCACGGCGCATGTCGGCTTCGGCGCGCGCCAGCTGCGCCTGTGCATTGGCGATGCCGGCGTTCTGGCTGTCGGTCGCGACCTCGCGCGACGTCTGTGCCTGCGCCGAATTGGCGAGCGCGGCTTGTTGTGCCGCGACATTGGCCTCGGCCTGCGCGACGCGCGCGCGATAGATGCGGTCGTCGATCGTCGCGAGGGTCTGGCCCGCCTTCACCTCGGCAAAATCCTGGACGAAGACGCGGGTGACATAGCCGCTGACCTGCGGGCTGATGATCGTCACGCGGCCGCGCACATAAGCGTTGTCGGTTTTTTCCGATCCGCCGGCAAAGGGCGGAAGCTGCCACGAATAGAGGATCGCGAGGATCGCCGCGAGTGCCGCCGCGACGATGATGATCACCGTCGTGCGCGTTTTCTTCGGCGGGTTCCATGACGAGGGCGGCGCATCGACCTGCGGGTCCGAGGGGGGCGCGGCTTCGGGCGCAGCGGGCGGGGCTTCGGGCGCCGCCGTCGTCGCTTCGGCTTCGGCTTCGGGTGTCGGCGTGTTCGCCTTTGGCTCTTCGCTCATTTCATTGCCCCTTTTGAGCCTGCGCTTGCAGATGCTGTATCAATAACATTACCGGCGACGGCTCGTTTCGTCGACGGATGGCCCGGGTGATCAAGAGGCCCCAGATCGCGGTCAGGATCGCGAGCACGCCGACCAGCAGGAACACATCGTTATACGCGAGAATATTGGCCTCGCGCGTGACCTGCTGGCTGAGCAGTGCGGCGCCCTCCGCCGTCCGCAGCACGGGGTCGCCGATCGTCCCCGCGACCGTGCGGCTGCCCGCGCCCAGCCGCGCCGCGACCAGCGGGTCGCTCGTCACGATATGCTGGACCAGATCGTGCGAATGATATTTCTCGCGGACGGTCTGGAACGTGCCGAGCAACGCGCTGCCGATCAGCCCGCCGATGCTCTGGCTCATGCTGAACAGCACGATGAAGCTGATGAAATTCTTGCCGCCCGCGAGCAAGGTGCGCGCGATGCCGATCACCATCGCCTGCGCCAGAAAAAGCAGCGACGCGAAACCGATCAACGCCTGGCTGAGATAGAAATGGCTCGGCCGCGTCAGATTGTTCGCATTGGCGTCCATGAACGATCCGATCACGATCAGCCCGACCGCGATGAGGATTGGCCGGGTCAGATTGTCGGGGCGGAAGGTCAGGACCGCGGTCGCGAGTCCGGCGATCGACGCGAACACGACGATCAGGTGCAAGGTGACCATCTGGTCGTTGATCATGCCGACGACATTCAGAAATCCCACCGACCCGAACGCCTGTTCGGAGAGCAGGACGCGGACCGATGCGGCCACTGCGATCAGCCGCGCCATCTCGCGCGTGCCCAGCCAGCGCGTGTTGATCAGCGGATTCTTGCGATGATGCTCGACGATGATGGCGGCGGCGATCAGCGCGACGCTGGCGGCCAGCGACCAGCCCATCCATGGCCGCTCGACCCACCATTGGATACGCCCTTGCGACAGCACGGCGATCAGCAGCCATAACCCCGGCGCAAACAGGCTGACGGTCAGAAAGTCGAGTTTTTCGAACACCTTTTCGCGCTCGCTCGGCGGCAGCGGCTGCGCCCACACCGCGGCGAGTGTAGCCAGCGCGAGCCCGAATTCGAACCAGTAGAGATTGTGCCAGTCGCCCCAAATGAGCAGCCCGGGCGACAGCACGCGCGCGAGCGGCGTCGCGAGCTGCGGGATGCAGATGCCGATCATCACCGCGGCGAGCCGTTTTGGCGCGGGCAGGGCCTGGAAAAAATAGAGGATGGTCAGCGTGGAAAGGCCGCTCGCGGCGACGCCGCTCATCGCGCGGACCGCAACCGACGTCCAGAAATCGTGGATGAACAGGTGCATCAACGTCGTCACGGCATAAGCGACGAGGGTATAGCGGATGAACGGCTGGAGCCCGAACTGCTGGCGATATTTGACCAGCAGCAGGTTCGCCGTGACGTTGGTCATGAAATAGGCTGCGGTCAGCCACGCCGCTTCGTCGCTGTTGAGTCCCAGCGTCCCCTGCGCGAAATTGAGATTGACCGTGACCAGTGCGTTGCCGAGCCCGCCGGTGATCCCGATCAGGCAGCCGATCAGGAAATGGCGGACCATGCGCGGCGTGGGATGATCGGGATTGGCGGGCGATCCCGGCAGCGTCGGTCGTTCGTGCGGTTTGAAGACATATTCCGCCATGGCCTACCCCCCGCCGATGGTCACGGACGTGCCACGTCGAGCATCGCCTGCACGAAGGCGGCCGGCGCCTCTTGCGGCAGATTATGCCCAATGCCGCCGGTGAGCAGCCTATGCTCATAGCGACCGGTGAATTTGGCAGCATAGGATGCGGGATCGGGATGCGGGGCGCCGTTGGCGTCGCCTTCCATCGTGATCGTCGGCACGGTGATGACCGGCGCCTTCGCCAGTTGCTGTTCGATGGCGTCGTAGCGCGCCTCACCCTCGGCCAGCCCCAGCCGCCAGCGATAATTGTGGACCACGATCTCGACATGGTCGGGGTTGTCGAACGCCGCCGCCGACCGGTCGAATGTCGCGTCGTCGAATGCCCATCCGGGTGACGCGATCCGCCAGATCAGCCTGGAAAAGTCGCGCCGGTATTTCGTGTAACCCGCACGGCCGCGCTCGGTCGCGAAATAATATTGATACCACCATTGCAGTTCGGCTGCGGGTGGCAACGGCATTTGCCCCGCCGCCTGGCTGCCGATCAGATAACCGCTGACCGCGACCAGCCCGGCGACGCGATCGGGCCAGAGCGCCGCGACGATGTCGCACGTCCGCGCGCCCCAGTCGAACCCGCCAAGGATCGCACTGCGGATACCCAGCGCGTCCATCGTCGCCACGGTATCAGTGGCCAACGCGGCGGGCTGGCCGTTGCGTTTGGTTTCGGCGGCGAGGAAGCGGGTCGCGCCATAGCCGCGCAGATAGGGGACGATGACGCGATAGCCCTTCGCCGCCAGCGCCGGTGCAACCTCTTCGAAAGCGTGGATGTCGTAAGGCCAGCCGTGCAGCAGCACCGCGACGGGGCCTGCAGATGGCCCATATTCGGCGTAGGCGATCTCGAGCAGCTCGCTCCTGATCGTTTTGAGCGGCGGAACCGCGCGGGGAGGCGCCGCTCGGGCGACGGCGGGCGCCAGCGGAGCCGCGGCGGCGATCATCGCCGCACCCAAAAGGCTGCGGCGAGTCGGGGCGAAGAGGCTCAGGGGCATACGGTTGTTTACCGCATCGCGGCGGTGGTTGCAGCCTCTTCGATGAGGGCCACGACCTCGTGCGGGTGCGAGATCATCACGACGTGCGAGGCGCCGGATACGGTCACCGTTTTCCGCGCCTTTGCACGATCGGCCATGAACTCGATGGCGGCCGGCGGGATGGCGAGATCCTGCGATCCGTAGATGAACCAGGAGGGGAGGGTTTTCCACGCGGCGACCCCGACCTTTTCTTCGCCCGCCTGCAGCGTGAGCGGGCGCTGTGCGAACGCGGCGATCCTGGCGGCGTCGACCGGCAGATCGGCGGCGAAGGCGACCGGAAACTCATCGGTGCGGATATAGAGGTCCTGCTTGCCCTCGGGCGTCGTCACCGGCGGCGCGAGCACGCCATTGAGCACCGATCCCGGAAACTTGCCGGCGAGTTCGAAGCTGCTCTCGCCTACGTCGGGTGCGAAGGCGGAGACAAAGACCAACGCCTTGACGTTGGCGGCGCCCGCTCCGGCCTGGGTGATGACCGTCCCGCCATAGCTATGGCCGACCAGCACGACCGGACCCGAGATCGATTTGACGATCGACGCGACATAGGCGGCATCGCTGCCCGCGCCCCGCAACGGATTGGCGGCAGACACGACGGGATAACCGTCACGGGTCAGCTCGGCGACCACCCCGTTCCAGCTGGTCGAATCGGCGAACGCGCCATGGACGAGGACGACGGTGGGTTTCGGCTTAGCAGCGGGCTGCGCGATAGCGGCGGAGGTGAAAAGCAGGCTGGCCGCAAGAAACGCGAATTTGAAAATGGACATGGGAGATCCTTCCAGACACGCCGCCGGTCGCGGCAAAGTCGGGGCGATGTAGAGGGACGGCGGGGGCATCGACAGGCTGCGAAACCGAAAGGAAGCCTCTCGAACTGTGGAAGTGTAGCGCGCGCAGGCATCGTGATAATAGATATCGATCCAGAAAGTCGGCTTGACGAGATATTTGTGTCCGGATCCGATGGTAAGCGCTGCCGCTCGGCGGATGCGCGACTGCGGTCCAAGCGGCGATCTTATGCCTTCCTGCTCGGTGACGAGGCAGCGCAGGTGACCCGGCAGGCGAGCATCGCATTTTTTTTCCTTCCTTCTCGGCGGAGGAAGGGTAAGGCTGCTCGTCCCGCGATCGCGGGTCAGGCAGCGTTGGATGAAGGGGAGGGGGCGTCTCTTGATCATGGTTTCGGGCTGAGACCCCGGGCAAGGAGTTTAACATATGCGAGCGATGCTCACGAATCTTGTGATGGCCGGGGCGTACGCTCGATGAGTGTCTCGACCGTCGCTGCGCTTCTTTTGCTGTCCGGGGCACCGCCCGCTTATTCCGATGTTGCGCCCGAAGGCCTGACGGTGGTCGAGTCGCAGCAACTTGGTGACGATCCGGTCCTCGCTGAGCCGCCGGTGGTCGTGCCGACAATCGAAAACATCCCGTCTCCCTCTCCGGACGCTCCCGCAACAAATAGCGGCGAGCCGCCCGCTGAAGTGCCGCCGTCGCCGAATGATATCGTCGTGACGGGACGCGGGGAGGCGCCGCCGGGCGATCCGCTGCAAGACGTCAACATCAAGTCGTATCGGGTGGTCCAGTCGGTCGACAAGGCGCTCGTCGCCCCTGTCGCCACGGGCTATCAAGGCATCGTTCCCGAGCCTGTTCGTGATGGGCTGGGCAACGCGCTGCGGAACCTGAGCGAACCCGTCAATTTCCTGAACTTTCTGTTGCAGTTCAAGATTGGCAAGGCCGCCGAAACCCTCGGCCGTTTCGCGGTCAACACGACCGTCGGCGTCGGAGGCCTTTTCGATGTAGCGAAGAAGAAGCCGTTCCATTTGCCCTATCGACGCAACGGTTTTGCCAATACACTGGGTTTTTACGGGGTCGAACCCGGTCCCTATTTCTACCTGCCGCTCGTCGGGCCGACGACCTTGCGCGACATGGCCGGCAACAGCCTCGATCTGCTCGTCCTGCCAACCACCGTTGGCGCGCCTTTCAACCGCACCGCCTATGCGGTCCCGACAACCGTGATCAGGCAGCTCAACGATCGTATCGAGAACGATGCGGAGATCGAACGCCTGCAACAGGAAAGCGCTGATCCCTATGTGGAGACACGCACCCTCTATCTCGAAATGCGCCAACGCGAGATCGACGCCTTGAAGGGCAAGGATGGCGATGTCGCGGCCCAGGTGGGAACCGTCACAGGCCAGACCGAACCTTCGTCCGGTTCTGGAGCGCCCGCTGCTGGAGCGCCTATGGGAATCGCGACGCCAACACCCGACGACCGATGAGCTTCGGGGCAACGGCCGTGTAACGCCGCGACCTCCTCTATCGCACAATGTTTTTACATGGCGGCGTGATGCGTGGATGGAGCCGAGGGTCGGCCACTTTGCATTGCCGACGGCGCCAGAATGGCAGCGGAGTAGGCGATTGCCAGATCATGCTGCGTTCTGCTGCCAAAGACATATCGGTCGGGGCGAATAAGCGCGACTTCGGCATCATGGGCGTTGAGCCAGCGCTGAAGCTCGTCGCCGAAAGGACCGAGATCCGGAGAGTCGAGTGAGGCCACCCTCATTCCTTCGACCGAAGACGGCATATTCCTGCCGACCATCCAGGGGCCCGGGCCGAGCAGGTCGTCCAGACGGCGATCCGCCACCACGGTCGTTGGCTATTCCATTCCAGCGGCGCTACCCTATTTGCGCGGAGCAAGGCCTTTGGTCAGTACGTCGACCATTGCCGTCGATATCTCCTGGCTGGAAAGAACGCCATCGGGGCGGTGCCAGCGCGCGGGCCAGTTGAGGGCACCGGCGAGCGTGAACGCCAGGATCTTCACGTCGGTTGGATCGATCGAACCGTCGGCGACGGCATCGCTTATGAGATTTCGCATTGCCTGATCGACCTGCGATTTCAATGCGCGAAATCGTATTGCACCGTCGGCCGACAGCATCTCTTCCCCGGTACGGATTACGCATCGGCCGAAATCGTCCATATTGATTTCCACGTAGCGGCGCAGGAAGCTGCGCAGTCGGTCGAGGCCCGTCCCGCTCTCCAGCTTCGCGGCATCGGCCGCCTGTTGAAGCATATCGAGACCGCGCGTGACGCATTCGAGCAGCACCTGCTCCTTGTTGCCAAGATAGTGATAGATTGTCGGCTTGCTGATGTTGAGGCTTGACGCGACGTCGTCAAGCGATGCCGCGTGGAAGCCCCGCGCATTGAAGCTGCGAACGGCCGCGCGCAGAACGGCTTCGCGCTTCTGCTCCCGCACAGAAAGCTTCTCTTCGCGGCTTTGAAAAGGCGAGGCATCAAGCTGAGCGCGGTTCATGGGGCGGATCGGCATGGCTCTCATTGACATGAAACCCAGAGGTATTCAATATACTCATGAGTATAATATTTACGAACGGGTTTGAGTGATTCGACCTTGGCGCTTTCAGAGCGTGCCAAATTCAAAAAGGGTCTAGTGTGACTGTCGAACCGCCTGCTTTGCTATGCAACGCCACCGCCGCGGTTGTGCGTCATTGCTATGAATCCGCGGGCGCCGGCCGATGAGCGGCCCGCTCGCCGGCCTTCGCGTTCTTGAGTTCGCCGGAATCGGACCGGGGCCGCATTGCGCAATGCTTCTCGCCGATCTGGGTGCGGAGGTGGTGCGGGTCGACCGGGCGGGCGGTAACGGGTGGCCGAATCCGGTCGTCGACCGCGGCCCGTCGACGGGAAAGCACGGTATCCGGGCTGTCTCTTATACACATCAACGAGCCCACCAGACACAGAGCGATCTCGTATTGCGTCTTAATCTA
>CAUUIU010000143.1:0-7685 GCA_963545025.1 uncultured Sphingopyxis sp.
TAGCTTCGTCGGCAGCGTCAGATGTGTATAAGAGACAGCCTATAGCCCGGTGCTCCCGAACGGCAGCGAGCTGGTCGGCGGCAGCTGGTGGGCGGCCGATTACAAGGGGTCGCCGCTGGTCAGCGTCGAGCAGGAGGTCGCGGCCTCACTGGGGCTGAAGCTCGGCGACACGCTCAGCGTCAACGTGCTCGGCGTCGAGGTGCAAGCCAAAGTTGCGTCCTTCCGCACCGTCAAATGGGACAATTTCGGGCTCAACTATGTGCTCGTCTTTTCGCCCGGGACCTTCGACGCGGCGCCGCACAATATGGTCGCGACCGTCGCCGTGGGACCGACCGCCGAAACCGAACTCGCACGCAGCATTCCGCGCGCTTTCCCCTCGGCCTCGCTCATCGCGGTGCGCGATGTGGTGTCGCAGGTCACGACGTTGCTCACCCAGATGAGCCAGGCGATCGCCGCGGCGGCGAGCATCGCCATCCTTGCCGGCATCGCGGTGCTGATCGGCGCCATCGCCGCAAGCCGCGAGCGGCGCGTTTACGACAGCGTGATCCTGAAGCTGCTCGGCGCGACGCGCGGGCAGATCCTCGGCGCGCAGGGCATGGAATATGCCGTGCTCGCGGCGATCCTCGCGGTGCTCGCGCTTGGGCTGGGGCTGGCGGGGGCGTGGTATGTCGTGACACAGCTCTTCGACTTCACCTTTGCGCCCGATCCGCTGATCGTCGGCCTGACCCTGCTCGGCGGCGCGGGCCTGTCCTTCCTGATCGGGATTGCCGGAAGCTGGCCCTTGCTTTCGGCCAAGCCCGCACAGGCGCTGCGCAGCCTCTAGTTCAGCAGGCGGAGCAGCGCCGACAGGCCGGCGATCCCGAGCACCGCCGCAACAATGCTGCGCCACACCGGCACGGGCACGCGGCCGAACAGCCGCGTGCCGACACGGTCGCCAAGCCACATCGGAACGAAGAGCAGCAGCGACAGGATGAAGAGCTTCGCCGTCGCAAGGCCGAGCCAGAGCGAGGCGAGCGTCCCCGCGATGGCCGTCGCGAAGAAGACCAGCATCATCGACGCGCGCGCGACCCCGGGTGTGATCCGCTGGCGCAGATAGAAGGGCACGACGGGCGGCCCGGGCATCGCGGCAAAGCCGGTAAGGATGCCCGACGCGATCCCGGTGACTCCGATCGAGCCCGGACCCGGCCGGTGCCCGTCGGGATGCTGCGGGAGGAACAGGATCAGAAAAGCGAAGATCGCCACCGCCGCGATCAACAACCGCGCGACATCGGGGGTGACCGCCTTGAGCGCGATCATGCCGATGGGGGTCGCGAGCATCGCCAGCGCGGCGATCGGCACTGCAGTGCGCCGGTCGGCGTCGGCGGCGATACGCCCGAAACCGACGGGCCCGATGAGCAGCTGGAGGATGATCCCCAGCACCACCGCCTCGCCCGGCGGCATGATCATGCCGAGCAAGGGCACTAGGATGATCGCCATGCCGAAGCCGGTCAGGCCGCGCACGAAGGCTGCGGCAAAGGTCATCGCGGCGGCGCCAGCGAAGGTCCACGGCGCGAGGCCCACGAGATGCGCCAAATCGGTCATTTCGTCGCCGTCCGGGGCCCAAGGGTGACCAGCCAGGCGTCGGGCGGCGTGTTGAAACGGAGCGGCAACAGGCTGGTCCCGAGCCCCGCACCAACGAAGACGCGCTGGCCGTCGTCATCGATATCGCCGCACGCGAAGCGGTCACCATAGCGCGAGATGTAGGTCAGCGCGCCGACGAAGGGGAAGCGTATCTGACCGCAGTGCGTGTGGCCTGCGAACACCGCAGCGACGGGACGCGGCAGGTCGGGGATGATGTCGGGGCTATGCGTCAGCAGCAGCGGCACGCCGGGACCGAGCCGGTCCATCGCGGCAAGCGTCGCCGGCACATCGTCATGACCCGAATAATCGTCATCGACCCCGCCCACGATCAGCGGGCCGAGCTTGACGGCCTCATTCTGGAGCACGCGAAGTCCGCGCTTCTCCAACTCGCCGCGCAACGCATCGGGCTTGAACCAATGGTCATGATTGCCCGGCGCGACGACGACACCCAAAGGCGCCCGAAGGCCGCCGAGCGGCGCGACGATCTCGGCGGGCGTGTAGATGTGGGTGGCGCCGCGCCTTTCGCTGACGAGATCGCCCGCGATCAGCACAAGGTCCGGCCTCTGCCGGTTGAGATCGGCGACGATGCGCGTCAGCCGCTCGGGCGGCATGTCCGGGCCGGCGACATGGATGTCCGAGAGCAGCAGGAGCCTGAGCGGCGGCTGCCCAGCAGGCCAGTCCGCGACCTCGACCGCCGCCGTGCGGATCACTGGATCGCGCGTCGCGTTCCAATAGCCGCGAACAAGCAGCGCGGCGCCGACGAGCGCCAGCAGCAACAGCCAGCGGCCCCATCGGCGCGAGCGACGCTTCTCCGATGCGCTCAATCGCGCAGGTCGGGCGGGGTCGCCTCACCCTTCAGCATCGCGATCGCTTCGGCGAGCGGCATGATGCGCTGGCCGTCCTGCCCGAGCGTACGGATCGCGACGGTGCCTTCCTCGGCCTCGCGATTTCCGACCACCAACAGGTACGGAACCTTGGCGAGGCTGTGTTCGCGGACCTTGTAGTTGATCTTCTCGTTGCGCACGTCGATGTCGGCGCGGATGCCCGCCGCAGTGAGCTGCGCCACCGCATCCTTGGCGTAAGCATCGGCGTCGGACACGATCGTCGCGACCACCGCCTGCACCGGCGCGAGCCAGGTCGGGAAGCGGCCGGCGAAATGTTCGATCAGGATGCCGATGAAGCGCTCGTACGTGCCGAGGATCGCGCGGTGGAGCATCACCGGGCGGTGGCGCTCGCCATCCTCGCCGATGTAGCTCGCGTCGAGGCGTTCAGGCATCACGCGGTCGGACTGGATCGTCCCGCACTGCCACGTCCGGCCGATCGCGTCGGTCAGGTGGAATTCGAGCTTCGGCGCATAAAAGGCGCCCTCGCCCGGCAGTTCTTCCCAGCCATAATCGTCGTTCGCCATGCCGGCGCGTTCGACGGCTTCGCGAAGCTCGGCCTCGGCCTTGTCCCACATCTCTTCGGTGCCGAAGCGCATGTCGGGGCGCAGCGCGAGCTTCACCGCATATTTCTCGAACCCGAGCTGCTTGTAGACGCGGTCGAGCAAAGCGCAGAAATCGCGCACTTCCTCGACGATCTGGTCTTCTCGGCAGAAGATATGGCCGTCGTCCTGCGTGAACTGGCGCACGCGCATGATGCCGTGCAGCGCGCCGTGCGGTTCGTTGCGGTGGCAGCAGCCCATTTCGGCCATGCGCAGCGGCAGGTCGCGATAGGACTTCATGCCCTGACGAAAGATCAGGACGTGCGCGGGGCAGTTCATCGGCTTCAATGCCATCCACTCGGCGTCGTCGGACACCAGCGGGCCTTCACTTTCGATGTTCGGCACCTCGTCGGGGATGACGAACATATTCTCGCGATATTTGCCCCAGTGGCCCGACTGCTCCCACTGTTTGGCGTCCATCACCTGCGGGGTCTTGACCTCGTGATAGCCCGAGCCATCGATCGCGCGGCGCATATAGGCCTCGAGTTCGCGATAGATGCGGTAACCCTTGGGGTGCCAGAAGACGCTGCCATGCGCCTCTTCCTGCAAGTGGAACAGATCCATCTCGCGGCCGATCTTGCGATGGTCGCGCTTCGCGGCCTCCTGCAGCCGCACGAGATGTTCGGCGAGCTGTTTTTTGTTGAGCCAGCCGGTGCCGTAGATGCGGCTCAGCTGGGCATTCTTCTGGTCGCCGCGCCAATACGCGCCCGACACGCGCGTCAGCTTGAACGCGGCGGGGTCGAGCTTGCCCGTCGAAGCCAAGTGCGGGCCGCGGCACATGTCCATCCAGCCTTCGCCCGAGCGATAGACGGTGAGTTCCTCGCCCTGCGGCAGTTCGGCGGCCCATTCGGCCTTGAAGGTCTCGCCTTCGGCGGCCCATTTGGCGATCAGCTTGTCGCGTTCCCAGACTTCTCTCGTGAGGGGAAGGTCGGCGGCGATGATCTTGCGCATCTCTTCCTCGATCAGCGGCAGCTCGTCGTCGCGGAACGGGCCGCGATCGGCGGCGGGCGCGAAGTCGTAATAGAAGCCGTCGCCCGTCGAGGGTCCGAAGGTGATCTGCGTGCCCGGAAACAGGTTCTGCACCGCCTCGGCGAGGACGTGGGCATAGTCGTGGCGGAAGAGTTCGAGCGCGTCGGCCTCGTCGCGGCTCGTCACCAGCGACAGGTTCGTATCTTCCTCGAGCGGGCGCATGATGTCGCGCAGTTCGCCGTCGATCTTTGCAGCGAGCGCGGCCTTCGCAAGGCCGGGTCCGATGTCGGCCGCGATCTGTGCCGCGGTAGTCCCGCGCACGACTTCACGGGCAGAGCCATCGGGAAGGGTGACACGGATCATCTGAGACATCGAAAAATCGGCCTTTCTTGCGCAAAATTGCCGCGTCCCTTTGCCAGCCATGTTGCGCCGCCGCAAGGGGGCGACGTTCGGACGCGGTTTGTGTTCGGAAACGTTGCCCGCCATAGATAAGGCTCCCCGATGGAGTTGCCAGCATGACCGAGCCGACGCACAGCATTGCCGCCATCCTGCCATGCAGCGATCTGGAGGCGAGTACGGCTTTCTATGAGATGTTGGGGTTGAAGGTGGTCAGCGATTACGGGACCTACCGCCTTCTCGCCGACGGCAAAGGCTGGCAGCTTCACCTGACCAATGAATCGGGCCCGACATGGCCCGAGCGCGACCAGAATCCCTTCGGCCTCTATCTCTATACCGAGCGCGTCGCCGAACTGGCCGAGGCAGTGGGCGATCGCATATTGGGACCGCAAAAGGCGCCGACGCACAAGCCGTGGGGCATGTATGAATTCGCGCTGTCGGACCCCGACGAGACGCTGGTGCGCATCGGGTGGCCGAGCGGGTTGATCGGTTAGCCCCCGAGCCAATCGTCGATTGAGATTGGTACGCTTGTCATTATGTATGGCTTCCTTGACAAAATTGC
This sequence comes from uncultured Sphingopyxis sp., assembly GCA_963545025.1. Classification (GTDB taxonomy): domain Bacteria; phylum Pseudomonadota; class Alphaproteobacteria; order Sphingomonadales; family Sphingomonadaceae; genus Sphingopyxis. Next base: position 5,031 of record CAUUIU010000143.1, read on the forward strand.
GACTCATGTGTAAAGTGTCATTGTCAATTTATGGAGGTTCCTTGACATGGCGATGTATAAAAGCCCTGCGACGCGCCGTTATCTGATCCGGATGATCGTGCTGATGAGCATTTATGTGGTGTTGATCTTCACGGCGGGGTGGACCTTTCGCCACACCGAAATTGCGGGCGTTCCGGCTTACGCGTTAGCAATTGCGCCCGCGCTGCCGATCATCGGCGTCTTCTGGGCAGTGATGCGCTTGCTGGTCGAGGAGCCCGACGAATTCATCCGTATGCTGCAGGTGCGTCAATCGCTTTTCGCAACCGGCTTTTGCCTGACGGTCATGACGATCTGGGAATTCCTGCAGAACTACGACCTGGTCGCACCCGGAAACGGTGGCTTTGGCGCCGCCTTCTTCTGGTTCATCGGCCTGGGTCTGGGCGCGATCTACAACAAGATCACCATGGGAACGATCGGCAGCTGTGCATGAGGAATCGCCTGAAGGTCCTGCGCGCCGAGCGCGACTGGAGTCAAAGCGACCTCGCCGAGCGATTGCAGGTGTCGCGCCAGTCGGTCAATGCGATCGAGACGGGCAAATATGATCCCTCGCTCCCCCTCGCCTTTCGCATCGCCGACCTGTTCGGGCTGCCGATCGAGGATATTTTCCTGCGCGACGCATAATGCGCCAGAGCCAGCGCGGCGCCCTTGCGAGCCGGGCAGCCGGGCGCTAGGGCGGCGGCAGCCGGAAAGGAGCCGTCCGCCATGTTCAAGCGCCTGTTCGTCGACCATCCCAAGAGCGTCGATGAGAATTACATCGAGCATTTCGGCGTCGCGTCGAAATTCGGCGTCACGATGATCTATGGCGGCCTGTGTGCGCTCGTCCACGCCGTCGTTCCCGGCTGGTGCATCACCACCGGAAGCGACACGATCCAGCGGCTCAACCATATCATGGTCGAGACGCGGCGCGCCAAGGGACAGGCCGTCATGCAGATGAGCACGATCGACTGGGTCATTTGATCCCGGTGGACGCTTCTCCCGATTATCTTGATCGTTCGGGCCGCCCGCGGCTTGCTTATCGCCATGTCGCGGGCACGGGTCCGACGATCGTCTTCCTGCCCGGCTATATGTCCGACATGGCGGGCGGCAAGGCGACCGCGCTGTTCGACTGGGCAGCGAGCGAGGGCCATGCCTGCCTGCTGCTCGACTATGCCGGATGCGGACTGTCGGACGGGTTGTTCGCCGACCAGACCCTGCTCGACTGGCGCGGCGACGTGCTCGACCTGGTCGACGCCAAAGTCGAGGGGCCGGTCGTCATCGTCGGATCGTCGATGGGCGGGTGGCTGATGCTGCTCACCGCGCTGGCGCTGGTGCAGCGCGACGGCGCGGGCCGCGTCGCGGGCCTCGTCGGCATTGCGGCAGCGCCCGATTTCACCGACTGGGGTTTCAGCGACGCCGAAAAGGCGATCATTCTGGCCGAAGGCGCGCTGATCGAGGAAACGCCTTATAGCGACCAGCCCTATGTAACGACGCGCGGCTTTTTCCAGTCGGGGGAGGCGAACCGGTTGCTGGGTGATCCCATCGCCCTAAGTTGCCCCGTGCGCCTGCTGCACGGCGAGGAGGACGGCGATGTGCCGTCCGCAATCAGCCTGCGGCTTTCAGCCGTGTTGGCCAGCGCCGATGTGCAGGTCACGCTGGTCAAGGGCGGCGATCACCGCCTGTCACGCGACACCGATATCTCGTTGCTCATCGACACCGTCGCGCGGCTCGCGACGCAAAACTAGAGGACAAGCAATGGCCCGCAGCGACTTCAAATTCCACGTTACCAAACGCGTCCGCTATGCAGAGATCGACGCGCAAGCCGTCGTGTTCAACAGTCGCTACCTCGAATATTTCGACATCGGCATCACAGAATATTGGCGCAGCGTTGGCGTATATGACCGCTGGCCGGGCCAGACGAGCCCCGAATTCCACGTCGCGCGCGCCGAGGTCGACTACAAGGTGCCGATCCTGCTCGACGAAGAAATCGACATTTGCGTGCGCTGCTCGCGCGTCGGCCGCAGCTCGATGACCTTCCTGTTCGAACTGCATGGCGCAGGTCAGGACGATCTGCGCGCGACGGGGCTGGAAGTCAGCGTCCATGTCGCCGAAGCGCAGGGTGCATCGACGCCGGTGCCCGATGAATTCGTAAACTTGTTCGAAGCGTTTGAAGGATGCGGTCTTCGCGCCTAATATAGGCGCATGACCAAATATCTTCACACGATGATCCGCGTGTCGGATCCCGGCGCCACCGTCGATTTCTTCAAGCTGATCGGGCTGGAGGAAGTCCGGCGTTTCGACAACGAGGGCGGCCGCTTCACGCTGATCTTCCTCGCGCCGCCGGGACAGGCTGGGGTCGCCGAGGTCGAACTGACGTATAATTGGCCACCCGAAGACGGCAGCCCCGCCGAAGACTATAGCGGCGGGCGCAATTTCGGACATCTCGCCTACAGGGTCGACGATATCTACGCGACGTGCCAGCGGCTGATGGACGCCGGGGTTACGATCAACCGGCCGCCGCGCGACGGCCATATGGCGTTCGTGCGCTCGCCCGACGGCATCTCGATCGAGCTGCTGCAGGAAGGCCATCTGGAACCTGTCTCTTATACACATCTGACGCTGCCGACGAAGCTAGAAGTG
>CAUUIU010000144.1:0-7666 GCA_963545025.1 uncultured Sphingopyxis sp.
CAAGCGTACCCGTGAAATCATCGCCGCTGCGCGACCCCGGCGCCTGCGCGGTGTCGGTGATCAGCTTCAGTCCATGCTCGTCGGCGATCGCGCGCAGCGCGGCCATGTCGGCCGACTGGCCGAAAATGTCGACGGCGAGGATCGCGCGTGTGCGCGGGGTGATGTTGCGGCGGACGCTCTCGGGATCGATGTTGAAGGTCCGGCGGTCGATATCGGCGAAAATCGGAATCGCGTTCCAGTGCAGGATCGCCATCGCGGTGGCCGACATCGTCCACGGCGTGGTGATGATCTCGTCGCCCGGTTCAACGCCGATCGCGCCGACCGCGGCGATCAGGCCCGACGTCCAGCTGTTGACGCCGATCGCATGCTTGACGCCGAAATAGGCAGCGGCCTTGGCCTCGAACGCCTTGACCTCGGTCCCGCCCATAAAGCCGGGGCCGGGCGCCCCGATATAGGCCGACAGGTTTCCGCTGCGCACGACGCGCACCACCGCGGCCTCTTCGTCGGCTCCCATGCTCCTGAAATCTTCGAGCGGGCGCTGAATCAGGGGCGATCCGCCAAGAAGGGCAAGCGGTTCGGTCATCTCTCGGTCATGTCCTTGTCTGTGCTGGCCCCGCCTGCGCGGGCGCGGTTGAGCGCGAATTCCCTGATGGAATCGCACAATTTCTGGGCTGTTAGCGCGGTTCGCCCGTCGCTGGCAAGCGGCGCGCCATGCTCCAGCCAGTCGTACAGATTGGCTGCTGCAGCGCGCATCGCCTCGAAATAGCGGCCTTCGCTCGCCGCCCCCGGTTGCAACGTGCGATAGCCGGTGAAGTTCGCGCTTTCGCCCGCCGGGCGGACGATCCAGCCCAGCCCGCCGTCGATCATCTCGATCGTGCCGTTTTCGGTCACGATCCGCAGTTCGAACAGCGCATAATCGCCCGCGTCACCGATATTCAGCGTAACCGGAATATCGTCGCCGGCCGTGAGCAAGGCCGGAACGCTCGGGTCATTCTCCCGGAAATCGAAGCGCGGCGCCCCAGCCGCGACCAGCGACAGCGGGCCCAGCAGCATCGCGAGCAGGTCGAGCATATGGCTGCCGTTGTTCCCGATGCCCTTCGTATAGAAGCCGCTCGCCGAACGGACTGCGCCATGGCGGCCGGCGGCGAGATCGGCGGCGAGCGCGATGACATCGGGCGCCCAGCGCCGCGTATGGTTGACCGCGAGCCCGACGCCCGCGGCTTCGTAACGCGCGGCCCAGTCCGCGCTGGCGCCAGCGGTCAGCGTCAGCGGCTTTTCGGCAAAGACGAGTCGCGGCTGCAGCGCCAGCGCCGCCGCCAGATCCTCCACGTGAACGGCGGTGGGCGAACAGATGCTGACAAGGTCGAAGCGACCGGCCTCGGCGCCGAGGTCGGCGACATTCGCTCCCTGCTCGGCAACGTCCCAATGGCGCGCAAAGGCGGCGCGCCGCTCGGCGTCGGGGTCGACGCACGCCGCGATGCGAAACCCGCCCTGCGCGCGAAAGGCGCCGGCGTGGCTCAGCGGCAGGGCGTCGGCGGGCCGGTCCTCGTCGAACCGTCCGCCGATATTGCCGCAGCCGATCAGCAAGACGTCGTAGACGCGGGTCAGGACAGGATATCCCAGGTCACGCGCGTCCCCGCAGCGAGCGGACGATGCACCTTCTTGCCGATGAAATGGTCGTAGAATTTGGGCGGCAGGCCATAGCCGGGCCGGATGGCGCGCAAATTCTCCGGCGTCAGTTCCTCGCCCGCGGCGACATCTTGGGAGATATAGAGCGAGCGGCGAAACTGCTTCGATCCCGCCTCGGCGCTGACGCCATAGGTGATGCCGCCCATCGCCTGCCACGCACGATCGCATTCCTCGCGCATCATCGCGAATTCGCGAGGTTCCATCGAAAAGGCGCTGTCGACGCCGCCGTCGGCGCGCGCGAGCGTGAAATGCTTCTCGATCAGGCAGGCGCCCATCGCGACGCTCGCCACCGCCACGCCGCATCCCATCGTGTGATCGGACAGGCCGACCGCGCAGCCAAAGGTTTCGTGCAGGTTCGGAATCGTGTTGAGGTGGCTGTTCTCGGGCGTCGCGGGATAGGTGCTCGTGCACTTCAGCAGCACGATGTCCTTGGCGCCCGCCTCACGCGCCGCGGCAACGGCTTCGCCGATTTCGGACACATTGGCCATGCCGGTCGACATGATCATCGGCTTGCCGGTCGCCGCAACGCGGCGGATCAGCGGCAGGTCGATGATTTCGAACGAGGCGATCTTGTACGCCGGAACGTTCAGCGTTTCGAGGAAATCGACCGCCGTCGCGTCGAAAGGCGACGAGAAGCAATGGATGCCCAGTTCCTCTGCGCGCGCCATGATCGGCGCGTGCCAGTCCCACGGCGTATGCGCCTCGTCGTACAGATCGTAGAGGTGGCGGTTGTTCCACAGGCTCCCCGGGTCGGTGATGACGAAATCGTCGCCCGGAACCTTCAGCGTCATCGTCTCGGCGGTATAGGTCTGGAGCTTGATGGCATCGGCACCGCTCGCCGCCGCGGCATCGACGATGGCCAGCGCACGGCCGAGGTCGTGGTTGTGGTTCCCCGACATCTCGGCAATCAGATAGGGCCTCTTGCCGGCCGCGACTTCACGGTCCTTGATCATCATGAGGATTAATTCTCCAGTTTCTTCAATGAAATAGCATAGCGCGCGCCATGCAGGTCAAAAAATGCGGGAAAGCGGTCGGGATCCGACAGACGGATAGTATCGAATTGATCGGCGATCGATGCGGCGGGGTCGACGCGGCTGTCCTCGGGACGGCGGCGGGGGCACCAGCTCGGTTCGCCCTCCTGCGCGCGCGGCGCATAGCCGCCGAAACTGGCGACCGCCCAGTCCATCAGTTCGAGCTCGGCGGCGATCAGCTTGTCCATGATCTCGGACAACAGCTCGTGCCGCTCGGCGTGGAAGCGGACCTGGCGATAGATGTCGCCGCTGTCGACCGGCTCCTCGGCGGCGAGCAGGCTGACGACAATCTCGGTCTCGCCTTCTATCAGCGCCCAAATATAGGGCGACCAGCCGCGCCGCTTCGGCAGGTCGCTGGCATGGATAACAAAGACATGGGCATAGCGGCCGCGCACTTCGGGCCCGACCAGTTCCGAACAGGAAATCAGGAACAGGATATCGCCGCCCGACAGTTCGGCACAGCGCGTCACGAGCTCGGTCGTCGCCGCCGTCAGGTTGCGTTCGGCCCATTGTTCGAGGCTGGCCCACACCGGGTGCCTTTTGTCCGAACAGACGATCGAAACCTTCAACATGCGTCCCTCATCGCGCGGGCGACCCGCATCGTGCCCTGCCCGTCGACCAGCGCCCGCCCGGCATTCGAAAAGGCGCGCCTGCGCTCGGCGTCGGCGATCATCGACGCGACATCGCCGGCGAGGCTGTCCGAAGACCAGCCCGGATCGACGATATGCGCGACGCCGGCAGCGCCCAGCGGCCTTAGCACGTCCATATGGTTCTCGGCAAAAGGCAGCAGGATCGACGGCGCGCCGATGCACAGCCGTTCCCAGGTCGCACCGCCGCCAGCACCGATCTGCAGGTCGTGGCGCGCGAAGAAGTCCGCGAGGTCCGCCAGGTCGATGCTGATCCGTGTGTCGGCGCGCGCGCCGGCCGCGGCGCGCAACCGGTCGAGATGCGGATTGGCCGACGTCGAGGCGATTTCGACCGCACCTGCAAAGCCGGCCTTCGTGATCGCTTCGAGCGCGGCTTCGCTGGCATTGACGGCGTCGCTGCCCCCCATGAAGACCCCGATCGAGCGGACGTCGGACGAAAAATCATAGCGGCGCGCCGACGCATAGACCGGATCGAGCAAAGCGTAGGACGGTCCCGCGAGCAGCTGGCAATCTTCCGGCAACAGCCCGGCATATTTCTGCCGATGATCGGGATGCCAGTTATGATCGACGAGCAACTGCGCGTCCAGCGGCCGGTCCGCGAGATCGTCGATCGACGCAAAGCGCGCATCGAGCCGCGATGCCGCCGCATCCTGCCAGCGCGCGTCAAAGGCATAATGGTCGAGCACCAGCCAGTCGGGCGCAAAACCGGCAAGCGCATCGGCGGTCTGCCGGGCATCGTCCTGCCAACCGATTTCGGCCCAGTCCGCATGCGATACGGGCAGGTTCGCCCGCCAGCCTTCGCCGCTGTCCGGCGCGGCAAGGAGATGAATGGGATAGCCCTTCCCCGCGACCGCGCGTTCGGTCCACTCGGTCAGGCCCAGGTCGCGCAACACGAAGGCGATTTCCGCCCCCGCCTCACGCAGACTGTGCGCAAGCGACAGGTCGCGGCGGATATGTCCCGTGCCTATCCGATGCGACGCATCGACACGGAAAGCGACTTTCATCCCTTTGCCCCGAAGGCCTGGTAGAACATCTCGGCGCGGTCCCAGTCGTCCGGCGTGTCGATATCGACCACCCGCCATTCGGGCAGGACGATCGCTCGCCCATTGGCATGGAGACTCAGTCCGGCAAGCCAGGCGTCCGCTCCGCCGATGTAAAACTGGCCGGCGTCATAATAGCCGGGTTCCAGATCCTGCGTGCGCGTCCCGACATGTTCGGGATTGAACGGCGCGACGCCGCCGTCCTCGGCGCGGCGCAGGGCGCGCTGGATCGGCGACGGAAAGGGCGCGACCGGAAACACATAACCCTGGCCGCCCGCCGCTTCGAGCATGTCGAGCGCGCGGCGGATATCCGCGGGGTCGATCATCGGAACGCCCGGATAGATGCAGCACGCAGTGGCGACCGGCCATCCCATCGCGCGGCATTCGGCGATCGCATGCGCGATCACCGGCACCGTCGGCGTATGATCGTCGGCCAGGTCGGCGGGCCGCGTGAACGGCACCTCGGCGCCGCGCTCCTGCGCGATCCGCGCAATCTCCGCGTCGTCGGTCGATACGATGATGCGGTCGAAAATGCCGCTCTTGTGCGCGGCGTCGATCGCGTAGGCGATCATAGGTTTGCCCGCGAAATCCTTGATATTCTTGCGCGGAATGCGCTTCGATCCGCCGCGCGCGGGAATGACGGCCAGCCGCCCGACCGCCGCGCTCATGCGATCAGCCCGCGCAGCGTCGCCGCGACCTTGTCCTGCTGCTCCTCGGTCATCCGCGGGAAGAGAGGGAGCGAGATCGCCTTGGCATAATAGGCCTCGGCCGCCGGGAAATCGCCCGCGTTGAAGCCCAGCGCGCGGTAATAGGGCTGGGTGTGGATCGGGATATAATGGACGTTCACGCCGATGTCGGCGGCGCGCAGCCCGGTGAACACGGCGGCGCGGTCGGTCCCCTCACCCACTTCGACGGCATAGAGATGCCACGCCGAGCGACGATCGTCGAGCCGCAGCGGCAGCTTGACGGGCAGGTCGCCGAGGATCGCGTCATACCGGTCGGCGTGCGCGTCGCGCTGGACCTGCATCGCGTCCATCCGGCCGAGCTGCGACAGGCCGAGCGCGGCCTGAAGGTCGGTCAGCCGGTAGTTATAGCCGAGGTCGACCTGCTCATAATACCAGCCGCCCTCGCTGACGTCCGTCAGCTGTGCCGGATCGCGCGTCATGCCGTGCGAGCGCAGCAGGCGTAGCTTTTCGGCGAGCGCATCGTCCTGCGTTGTCAGCATCCCGCCCTCAGCGGTGGTCACGATCTTAACCGCATGCATGCTGAACACCGTGATGTCGGCATGGCGCGAACCCACGGGCTCGCCTTGATACTCCGCGCCCGCGGCGTGCGACGCATCGAGCAGGATGCGAAAGCCATAGCGGTCGGCGAGCGCGCGGATTTCGGCATGATCGGCGGGCAATCCCGAGAAATCGACCGGGATCACGACATGCGGCAGTTCGCCCGCGCGGTCGGCGGCTTCCAGCTTTGCTGCCAGCGCCGCGACCGACATGTTGCGCGAGGCGGGGTCGATATCGACGAAATCGATCGTCCCGCCGCAATAAAGCGCGCAGTTCGCCGACGCGAGGAAGCTGTTGGGGCTGGTCCACACACGCTTGCCGATTCCGACCCCGAGCGCGAGGCAGCCGATATGCAGCGCCGCGGTCGCGTTCGACACCGCGATCGCATGCGCGGTCTTGTGCCGCGCGGCGAAAGCCGCCTCGAATGCCGGGATCGCCGGTCCCTGCGTCAGGAAGTCCGACTTCAGCACCGCCACGACGGCGTCGATGTCCTCGGCCTCGATCTGCTGGCAGCTATAGGGAATGAACGCCATGCTCGATCTCCGGCGCCCGCCAGGCGGCGGCGCCCGCTCCTCAATCGATGGTCTGACCCACCACATGCTTCTCGATCAGGTCGCGAAGCTCGTCGACCGTCAGGAAATCCGGATTGTCGCCGCTATTGTACGAAAAACCGGGAGCGACGGGCGTGGCCCGGTTGCGCGCGCAATAATCTTCGACCGAATAAAGGCCCGACGTCGGCAGGATCGCATAGAAATCGCCAAGGTCGACGGTGTTGAAGCTGTCCGACGCGGTGATCATTTCCTCGTGGATCTTTTCGCCCGGACGGATGCCGACGATCTCTTGGCTGCATTCGGGGCCTACCGCGCTCGCGACGTCGGTGATGCGGTACGAGGGGATCTTGGGGACGAGGACTTCGCCGCCCTCGGCATTCTCGATCGACCACAGCACCATTTCCACGCCTTCCTGCAGGGAAATGTTGAAACGCGTCATCCGGTCATCGGTGATCGGCAGCACGCCCGATCCCTTGCGCGCCATGAAGAAAGGAATAACCGATCCGCGCGAGCCCATGACATTGCCATAGCGCACGACGCTGAACTTGATGCCACGCGATCCCTGGATCGAATTGGCCGCGACGAACAGCTTGTCGGAACAGAGCTTCGTCGCGCCGTACAGGTTGATCGGCGCCGCCGCCTTGTCGGTCGACAGCGCGACGAGGCGCTCGACCTTACTGTCGAGGCAGGCCTCGATCAGATTCTGCGCGCCGAGCACGTTCGTCTTGATACATTCGAAGGGATTATATTCGGCTGCGGGCACCTGCTTCAGCGCGGCGGCATGGACGACGATGTCGATGCCCTCGAGCGCGCGGCGCAGCCGGGCCTCGTCGCGCACGTCGCCGATGAAATAGCGGATCGCCGGATATTTCTCGAACGGGAACACCTGCTGCATCTCGAACTGCTTCAGCTCGTCGCGCGAATAGATCACCAGGCGGCGAACATCGGGAAAACGCTCGAGCACCGTCTTGACAAAGGCCTTGCCAAAAGAACCCGTTCCACCCGTAATCAGGACGGATTTATTGTTCAGCATGATGTCGGAATGTCCTCTGTCTTGTTCATCAAAAAACCGCGCTTATCGGCGCGGCGAAACCTCGTGGCGAAGATGGCGTCCTAGAGACGAGTTTTGCCCTTTTTGCAAGCGCCGAGGTTGCCCCTGCGCCCGCCATTTGCGCCCATGCCATTCGCCTTTACAGTCGCTTGCCATCCTCATAATGACCCGCGGCGACCCCGGCAGGGCCGAACCGTCCGCCTCCCGGGCCGCTAGCATCGATTGAAGGAATATTTGTGGCAGCCAGCTCCCCCCGCACCGCACTCATCACCGGCGTGACCGGCCAGGACGGCGCCTATCTGGCGCGGCTGCTCCTTGAAAAGGGCTATGTCTGTCTCTTATACACATCTCCGAGCCCACGAGACACTGAGCGA
>CAUUIU010000145.1:0-7564 GCA_963545025.1 uncultured Sphingopyxis sp.
GAATACCCCATCGCGCAAAACCCAAATCCTGGGGCAGATTTCGCGACTCCGTGGCGATTGTTGCACTTTCAAGGCGAATCCAAGACAGATGATTCGACGAACCCGCTGCTTCCATGCCGTAGTTAGATCATTTAATCGACATAATCGGACATATTAGTTCAAATGTCCCATGATTTGACCAAACCACCTCAAAGTCGGTGAAGAAATCATCCCGGCATCCATGTCATAAAATGTCGCCATAAGGGGACGCACGATGACATTCAGCGCCTATGGGGCAGATTACGGGAATGAAAACGTCGCGGGAAGCGATGGTCCGGAGGCGGGCGAACACATCTCCGCACCCGCGAAACGGCCGCCGGTCCAACCGCCCGTGGCCGCATGTGAGGCCAACCCCGACCTGATCAAAACCTTCTGGCCGCACCTTCCCTTGCTCAGGAAATATCTCCGGCGGCGCGTGCCTGCCGCCGATCTCGACGACGTGCTGCAGGATGTGTTCCTCAATATCATCCGCCGCGCTGATGCCGCCGCGATCGCTCATCCCAAATGCTATCTTTTCCAGGCTGCGCAAGCCGCCCTTATCGACCGCCATCGCCGCCAGACGACGCGCCGCCTCGACTGCCATTGCCAGCTTGAAGAGCCCCATCACCCCGTCGATGACATGTCCCCGCTGCGGATTCTGCTCGCCAAGGACGAAATCCGCGCGGTCGAAGATACACTGAACCAGCTTCCCGAACGCACGCAGGAAATCCTCGTCGCGATCCGCGTCGAAGGGTCCAGCCTCAAAAGCCTCGCGAGCCGCTACAACATCTCGACGAGCGCGATCGAAAAACATGTGACCAAGGCCGCCAAGGCGCTCTCGGTTGCCCGCCGCAGCGACCTCGTCGCAGCGAACCGCAACGGCACCGCGCCGCAGAAACTTCTCTCCCATTCCATCTGAGAAAGAAAAGATAAATGACGCTTTGCAGCACCGTTCACGAGCAGACGCGGCTGATCCACGGCGACAGTCCGTGCGATGCGCTCCAGCGGACGCCGGGCCCTCCGATCCAGCGCGGCTCGACTGTGTTGCTGCCGAGCTGCGAGGCGCTCTACGACGGCGGCAAGGTGACCTACGGCCGCGTCGGCCTCTCGACGCAACGCACGCTGCGCGACGCGCTGCGCGATCTCGAGAATGCGGATGAGGCGTTCATCTACCCCTCGGGCCTCACCGCGATCACCGGCACGCTGCTCGCGCTGCTCTCGGCGGGCGACGAAGTGCTCGCATGCGACACCGTCTATAATCCGACCCGGCGCTTCCTTGCCGGCACGCTCGCACGATTTGGCGTCACTGCCCGCTATTTCGATCCGGCCGACACGGCCGAGGCAATCCGCGCGATGATTACCCCCGCGACGCGTGTGATTTTCCTCGAATCGCCCGGCTCGCTGACCTTCGAGATGCAGGACATTCCCGCCATCGCCGCAATGGCGCACGACGTCGGAGTGCTGACCGTCATCGACAACACCTGGTCGGCAGGCGTGCTGTTCAAGCCGCTCGATCACGGCGTCGATGTGAGCATCCAGTCGCTCACCAAATATGTCTGCGGCCATTCGGACGTGTTCATGGGCCTCGCCGCGGCCAAGGGGCACGCCGCCGAGCTGCTCGCGGCCTCGAGCTACGAGACCGGCTGGGCGGTATCGCCTGACGATGCCTATATGGCGATCCGCGGCCTTCGCACGCTCCATACGCGCCTCGCCCATCATGGCGCCGCGGCGCTGCAGGTCGCCGAATGGCTCGAGCATCAACCCGAAGTCCACTCGGTCATGTGCCCGGCGCTGCCGAGCGATCCCGGCCACGCGATCTGGAAGCGCGACTTCACCGGCATATGCGGCCTCATCGGCGCGGTTCTCCACCCCGCATCCGAATTGGCGGTTGCGGCAATGGTCGAGCGGCTCGAACTTTTTGGTCTCGGCTTCAGCTGGGGCGGTTACGAAAGCCTCGCCATTCCCGTCGATCCGCAGCTCAAGGCGCGGACCCACAAGCTCACCTATCCCGGGCCCGTGCTAAGATTGCACATCGGTCTTGAAAGGGTGGATGACCTCATCGCGGATTTGCGGCAAGGGCTCGACACCCTTTCGCAGGACACCGCCGCGCCGCAGTGCAAGTTGCGCGCAGCAGGATAAGCGCCGCAACAGGCGAAAAATGAAGATTGCAGGTTCAATCGGGGGGACATTTTTCCGTGTTTAGGAGCGAGACCATGAAAACATATACCAGACTGCTGATGGGGGCGTCCTGCGTTGCCGCCGCCATGTCCATGCCCGCCTTCGCGCAGGATACCGCGGCCGACGACGCGGCCGATACGGCGTCCCAGTCCGAGATCATCGTCACCGGGACTCGCGGCCAGGCGAGAACGGTCATTTCGAGCCCGACCCCGATCGACGTGATCGGTGGCGAGGATCTCGAGAAGCTCGGCGGCGGCATGCAGTTGCGCGATGCGCTGACCCAGCTCGTACCGTCCTTCCAGTCGACGACGGTGGGCAGCTCGTCGTTCAACAGCCTGACGCGCCCCGCCGGCCTGCGCGGTCTTTCGGGCGTGCACGTCCTCGTGCTGGTCAACGGCAAGCGCCGCCACAACAGCTCGATCATCGACTTCAACTCGGGTGCGACCTCGCAAGGCGGCAACCCGGTCGACCTCGATCTCATCCCCGCAAGCGCGATCGAGCGCATCGAAGTGCTGCGCGACGGTGCCTCGGCGCAATATGGTTCCGACGCGATTGCGGGCGTGATCAACGTCATCCTGAAAACCAACGATTCGGGCGGCCGCGCCTCGATCGAGGCCGGCCAGCGTTACGGACGCGACGGCAGCGGCAGCGACGGCGAGACCATCTCGGCGAGCGTTTCGCACGGCTTCGCGATCGGCGACGGCGGTTCGTTCACCCTCTCGGTCGAAGGCAAGAAGGCGAACGCGGCCGTCCGCAACACCGATGTCACCGGCGCGCTTTATTATCCGCTACCCGGCGGCGCGCCCGATCCGCGCGAACTCACCGCCAACCGCCGCACCTATCAGGGCGGCCTTCCCGATGTGAAAGACGTCAAGGTCGCGCAAACGCTCGTCCTGCCGCTCGGCAATGTCGAATTCTATTCGGACGGCACCTTCGGCTATCGCGACGCGCGCGTCGGCCAGGCCGGCCGCCGCCCAAACAGCAACCAGAATATCCTCGAAATTTATCCCGATGGCTTCACGCCCTTCTATACGCTGAAGGAAACCGACTTCCAGTTCACCGGTGGCCTGCGCGGCGAAACCTCTGGCTGGAACATCGATCTCAGCAGCACCTACGGGCGCAACTATGCCGAGAACGGCGCCGACAATACGCTCAATGCGTCGCTCGGCCCGTCGAGCCCGACCGAGTTCAAGACCTTCAGCTCGGCGTTCGACCAGTGGACGAACAATCTCGATCTCACCCGCCGCGTCGAACTCGGCGGCGAAGCCGCGCTCCAAGTTTCGATGGGCGCGGAATATCGCTACGAATCCTACGTGACCAAGCCGCTCGACGTGGACAGCTACCGGAACGGCGGATATTTCTATCCGACCGGACCGCTCGCCGGGCGCCCGGCACAGGTCGGCGCGCAGGGTGCGATCGTCGTCACCCCCGAGGATGCGGCGGACATCAACCGCAACATCTGGGCGGGTTATGTCGATCTCGCGCTTGACGTCAGCCCGCGCTTCCTCGTCACCGCGGCGGGTCGCTTCGAGCATTTCGACGACAGCTCGGGCAGCGTCTTCAGCGGCAAGGTCAGCGCACGCTACGAAGTCACCGACTGGCTCGCCTTCCGCGGCGCGTTCAGCAATGGCTTCCGCGCGCCCTCGCTCGCGCAGCAGGACTTCGCGCAGACCTCGACCTCGATCAACCTCGTCGGCGGCGTCTATATCCCGGTGCTCACCAAGATCGTGAAGACGAACTCGGCGGTCGCACAGGCCCTCGGCGCGCAGGCGCTCAAACCCGAAAAGTCGAAGAACTTCAGCCTCGGCTTCACCTTGACGCCCGCGTCCGGCCTCTCGCTCTCGGTCGACGCCTATCAGATCGATCTCGACGACCGCATCACCCTCACCGGCCTGTTGTCGGGAACGGGCATTCGGAATATCCTGATCGCCAACGGCTTTTCGGGCGACCAGTCGGTGCGCTTCTTCACCAACGCCGTCGATACGCGCACGCGGGGCGTCGATGTCGTCGGCACCTATGCGTTCGACGTCGGCAGCGCCGGGCGCCTGCGCACGAGCGTCGGGTTCAATTATAATGATACCGACATTAAGAAGATTGCCGCCAACCCGAGCCAACTCGCGGGTCTCGGCCTGACCCTGTTCGATCGGCGCACGCAGGGCTGGTTCACCTCGACCCCCAAGACCAAGCTCATCCTCGGCGCCAACTTCGAGTCTGGGCCGTTCACCATCAACGTGAAGGAAACCCGCTACGACAAGTTCAAGTCGCTCGACAATCTCGTCGGTGGCCTTCCCGTCAACGACCAGAGCTTCGGCGCCAAGTGGATCACCGATCTCGAAGTGTCCTATGGCGTGACCGAGAAGTTGCGGGTCGCCGCGGGCGCCTATAACATCTTCGACGTCTATCCCGACCGCACGACCATCGCCAACACCATCGGGCTCGCGCCCTATGGCGCCGGACCGTTCGGACAATATGGCGGCTACTATTATGGCCGGATCTCGCTCGATTTCTGACCTGACCAACCACTGGAGTCCGTATCATGCGCGATGAACTGATGCGGATCCTGTCCTGGGCCGTCCTGTCGACCGGCATTGCCGGCGGCGGGGCGGCCGGGACGACCGAACCCGCCTTTACGCCGGTGCAGCCGGCGGACTTCAGCGTTCCCGGCTCGCTGTCGAACAGTTGGGCGGATTTCGACCGCGATGGCGATCTCGACCTCGCGGTGTCGATCAAGACCGGCGAGATTCGCCTCTACCGCAATGATCGCGGCACCTTCACCAACATCGGACCCGCCGTGGGTCTTCCTGTCTCCGGCGCCGAGATGCGCGGGCTGTCGTGGGGCGACTATGACGGCGATGGCTGGTTCGATCTTTATGCCGGCGCCACCAAGGCGACCGAAGCCAACCTCCTGTTTCGCAATGAGGGTGGGCGCCGCTTCGTCGCCCAGGATCTCGAGCCCGTCACGCCCGGCCGTTCGGGGCGGCAATCGAGCTGGGTCGATTTTGACAATGACGGCGACCTCGATCTTTTTACGGCCGATCGCGCCGGCCCCAATGCGCTGTTTCGCCAGGATGCGGGCCGTTTCGTGCGCGTTGGCGCCGATCGGGCGGGGGACGACGCGCGGCCTACCGTCGGCGCGTGCTGGTTCGATTATGACCGCGACGGCGACCTCGACCTCTTCCTCGCCAACCAGGCGGGCGCGACCGACGCGCTGTGGCGCAATGACGGCGACCGCTTCGTCGACGTCGCTCCCGCCCTCGGCATGGACCGCCCCGGCCGTCCGGTCGAAGACGGTAGCGTCGGCTGCGCGGTCGGCGACTATGACAATGACGGCGAACTCGATCTGTTCGTCACCAGCTACGGCGTCAACATCCTCTACCGCAACAAGGGCGACGGCCGCTTCGAGGACGCTGCACCGCGCCTCGGTCTCGCCGAGGACAATCATGCCGTCGGCGCCGCATGGGGCGACTATGACAATGACGGCTGGCTCGATCTTTTCGTCACCGCCTATACCGGCACTTCGGGCGCGCAGCAGCCCGCGAACCGCCTCTACCGCAATCTCGGCGGCAAGGGGTTCGTGAATGTCCTGCCCGCCGGGTCAGCGCTCAACGTCGCCGATCATGGCGTCCAGTGGATCGACTATGACCGCGACGGCGCGCTCGATCTTTCGGTAACGCGCGGATACACCGCGACCGGCGGCCATTTCCTCTTCCACAACGATCTCGGCAAGCCGGCGACGCGCCGGAGCCTGTCGGTCCGCGTCCTCGACAAGGCCGGACGCTTCACGCGCATGGGCGCCGAGCTCCGGCTCTACGACGCCGCCGGCAAGATCCTTGCGACGCGTCAGGTCTCGACCGGCGAGGGCTATAATTCGCAAGGAACGCAACCGCTTCACTTAGGCCTCGCCTCGATGGCGCCGGTGACCGTCGAAATGACCTTCATGGACAAGGCCGGTCGCACGACGCAGCGCCTCGAGCGCGTCCACCCGGAGCGCTACGCAGGGAAAGAACTGGTCATTCGCGAACGATAAGGGGCGCTTGAACCTCAGGCGCCCACGCGCGGGGGCGCTGTCCAACTAAATGCGGTCATATTTCGGGAAGCTTCGAAATATTGATTGACGGAAGACCCGAAGAGATAATATTTCGATCCGTCTAGAAGGATCGATGCTATGTCCGACGTCAATGTTCAGGTGTGGGCGGTCGATGCGCTCGGCGCGCTCGCTCATGAAACCCGCCTCGGGGTTTTTCGCATGCTCGTTAAGGCCGGCCCCGACGGCCTCACCGCCGGGGTGATCGCCGAGCGGTCAAATGTCCCCCCCTCGACCATGTCGCATCATCTCGCGACGCTCGAACGTGCTGGGCTCGTCCAGTCGGAGCGCGAAAGCCGCCAGATCCACTATCGTACCGACTTCGAGGGCATGCGCCGTCTGCTCACCTTCTTGATGCAGGATTGCTGCCAGGGTTCACCCGAAATGTGCGCCGATCTGCTCGGGGTCATCCAGGGCAACGTGTGAAGGAGACGCTCGCATGACCGACAAAATTTACAATGTGCTGTTCCTGTGCACCGGCAACAGCGCGCGCTCGATCCTTGCCGAGGCCTTGATGAACCGGATGGGAGAAGGACGGTTTCACGCCTATAGTGCGGGCAGCTTCCCCAAGGGCGATGTGCACCCGCAGGCGCTGGCCTTGCTCGAAGAGCTTAGCTTCGAAACGCTGGGCCTGCGCTCGAAGAGCTGGGACGAATTCTCGGAGCCCGACGCCCCAAACTTCGACTTCATCTTCACCGTCTGCGACAATGCAGCCGGCGAGACATGCCCGATCTGGCCTGGCAGGCCGATGAGCGCGCATTGGGGGATCGAGGACCCCGCCGCGGTCGAAGGCTCGGGTCAACGCGAAGCGTTCGAACGCGCACTCCACTATCTGTCGAACCGGATCTCGCTCTTCCTCGCGCTGCCGCACGACAGCATCGACGAGATGGCCATGGAGCGAAAACTCAAGGAAATCGGCCGCACCGAAGGCTCAACCGCCCGAGCGGAGTCCGCCGAATGACGACCGAAATCATCATCTATCATAACCCCGAATGCGGCACGTCGCGCAACACTCTCGCGATGATCCGCAACGCCGGCATCGAGCCGCATGTGGTCGAATATCTGAAAACGCCGCCTTCGCGTGCGCTGCTCAAACAGCTGATCGAACGCGCCGGCATTGTCCCGCGCGCCCTTCTCCGCGAAAAGGGCACCCCCTATGCCGATCTCGGTCTCGGCGATCCCAGCCTCGACGACGCCGCCCTCATCGACGCGATGGTTGAGCATCCCATCCTCATCAACCTGTCTCTTATACACATCTGACGCTGCCGACGAAGCTAGAAGTGT
>CAUUIU010000146.1:0-7530 GCA_963545025.1 uncultured Sphingopyxis sp.
GCTTCGTCGGCAGCGTCAGATGTGTATAAGAGACAGAATGCTATATGCTGAATGGCGAGATCGACTTTCTGCTGAAGGTCGTCGCGCGCGATCTGCAGAGCTTTCAGTCCTTCCTGACCGCGCACCTGACATCGGCGCCCAATGTCACGAGCGTGAAGACATCGCTGACGATTCGCACCGCGAAGCAGCTCGCCGGGATTCCGGTCGAGCCCTGACCCACCCGCAACGCGACCACAAAAAAGGGCGCCAAGCCAACCGGCTGGCGCCCTTTTTCGTTCGTGGCAGACCGATCAGCCGCCCGTCGTCGGGGCGGCCGCCGCAGCCGGTGCGGGCGCGGCGGCGGCGTCGAGCTTCACCACCCAAAGGTCGGCGAGCCGCTTGCGCGGTCCGGTGACCTGGGCGAAGCTGGCCTTCGCCGCCGCTCCGTCACCCGCCAGCGCCTGTGCGACGCCCTTGCGATAAGTCCACAATAGCTTGTCGCCGCCCGCCGAAATCGCCGCATCGTACAGCGGCACGGCGTCGGCGTAGCGGCCATAGCCGACCATCGCATCGCCAGTCGCACCCGCGGCCTTCGGATTCGACAGCGTCGCGGGACGCTTGGCATAAGCGGTAAGGGTCGCTTCCTCGTCGCCGATCCGCTCCTTCTGCGATTTCTCGAGGGCGTCGAGCTTCGGGTCGGGCGTCGGGATGACCTTCTTGGCCCGGCCTTCGCCGATCAACCGCACGACTTCGCCGGGCAGTGCCGCCTCGGTCGCCAGCGTGGCATATTCGTCATATTCCGGGCGCTGGAGCATCGAGTTCGTCGCCCGCATCAGGCGCAGGACATCGAGGCCGACCTCTTTGTCGGGGTTCTGCTGGAGCACGAGAAACAGCGTCTGGCGCCACACTTGCGGCTGGTTGTAGTCGCGCATGCGCAGCGTCATCAGGTCGAGCACTTCGTTGCCGCGCTTGGCAGCCTGCAACGCTTGAATCGGACGGACATAAAGCTCGTCCGACGGGCGCTGCCCGGCGGCGCGGCTCGCGTCGATCGCGGCTTTCGCCACGGCAGTGCCTTGATCGACCTGACCCTGCTTCAAATAGCTGTCCATCAGCAGCAGCGGCAGATTGGATTCGGTCGAACCGGCAGCCTTTGCCGCTTCGAGCCGCTGAACCGCCTTGGCATAGTCCTTGGCGCCATAGGCGAAGTTACCCGAAAAGAAATTGTAGGTCGCGACGGTTTCCGGCGGGGTGATACCCGACGCGAGCATCGCGTCGAGGCCCTTGCCCTGCAGCGCCTGATCCTTGTTCAGAATGCCGAGCTGGAGCTGGTAGAAAGCGATCCAGTAGCGATCCTCAGTGGTCGTCGCGGTCCCCTCTCCCTCGGTGAGCGCGGCCTGAAGCGCCGCGGGGTCCTTGGCGGTCGTCGCGTCCATCATCTTTTTGACAGACGGACCAAACGCCTTGCTCGCGGCAATGGTCGTGCCCTTCTGTTCCTCGCCCTTTTTGGGCTTTTCCTTCTTCCGGGCCACAGCAGGCGCGGCGGTTGCCATCAGCGCGCAGCCCAGCAGAGCGGCCATCGCCGTCGCAGGCATCGAGCGAAAACGGTTGAACATCGAAAACTCTCCTCTGAAACGGCCGCCTTGCCGTGACGCGCATAGGGTTCGGCCGCGGTGCGTAAACGCGGCTAAACCCGTAGCGTTGCCAAGGCAAGACGGCCGGGATCGATATTTCTTTTGGGGCAAGCCGGCTGAACGGAAATTGAACCCGCAGGCGGGTGGGATGCGTCAACCGATCGCGTCGATGACCTGATTGATATCGCGCAAGACGGCCGGATCGCCCGGCGCCCCCTCCATCGCCTCTTCAGCAAACTGAATCAGCGGAATGACGCCGAACGTCGCGGCCAGGCTCTTGAGCCGTTCGGCAGCGGCGTGCCAGTTGGCGTCGCAGCGCGACCGGCGCATCAAGTCGGCGAGGTCGCGCGCGCTCTCGGTAAAGGCGGCGCGCAGGTCCGACGACATTGCGGGATCGTCGCCGACCGTGGCACTCAGGTACCGGTCAAGAGGGCCGCTATCGAAGGACATTCCACAGCTTTGGCAGCCTGTGGTTAAGTTTCCGTTTCAAGACGGCTATTTGATGCTATTGTGGCCCGATGACGGGGGACAAGAAGATCGTCGGATTGTGGCGGAATTCCGCCACGAACCAGGAAGCGGACAGCGAGACGCCGACGGAGGCGGCTGCGCCCGAAGCCGAGCGCGTGCCCGAAACCCCGCCGCCGTCCGAGACAGCGGGCGAGCGCGACTGGCTCGACATGTCGGCGCTGACGGCGGACGACGAGGATATCGACGTCGAAAATTCGGCCTCGAACTGGCGGGATCGCACCGCGCCCGCGATTCTCGTCTTGCTGGCCATCGGCTGGACCGGTTTTGCGCTGTTCGTCGCAACCGGCGGCTTTGCAAGCACCCCCGCCGCGGCCGAATGGCCCACGCTGATCGCGACCATCGCGATGCCGCTGACCTTGCTTGCGGTGGTGTGGATGGCACTGCTGCGGTCGAGCCGGTCCGAACAGGCACGCTTCGCCCGCGTCGCCGCGGCGCTCCGCGCAGAAAATCTGGCGCTCAATCAATCGATGCACTCGCTCGGTCTCCACCTGGCCGATGCGCACAAGCAGCTTTCCGAGCAGGCCAAGCTCGTCCAGCAAATGGGGGTCGATACCGTCTCGCGGCTCAACGACAGCAGCGACAAGCTGGCCGGCAACGCATCGGTGATCGCCAATGCGCACGACCAGCTCGCACGGTCGGGCGATGTGGCGTTGCAGCGGATGGACGGGCTGCTCGCCGGACTGCCGCGAATCGACGATGTCGCGCAGCGGCTGGCGGTCAATTTCCGCGAGGCAGGCCTTGTCGCGCACCAGCAGGGTGCGAACCTCGAAGCCAAGCTTGCCGCGCTTGCCGAGGAAGCCGTCAAGGCGGCGCAAACGGGCGAAAGTTCGGCCGCCGGGCTGCACGAGGTGATCGGCGCGCTCCAAGAGCAGACACAACAGGTCGAAGCCGGACTGCTCGCCGTTTCGGCGCAAGTGACCGAGGCGCATGACACCGCCCTTGGCCGCATCACGCAAAATGCCGCGAGCGCGCGCGATACGATGACGGCAACGCTCGAAAAGCTGAGCGGCCAGATGGACAAGAGCTGGAAGCAGTTCCGCGGCGGTGTCGATACTGCCGCGACGCAGCTCGACAGCCGCCTCGCCGCCGCGCGCGATGCCAGCGACGCGATCGGCGCCCAGCTTGCCGCGCACAGCGACACCAGCGACGCCCTCGCCGGACGGATCGCCGAGCATGTCAGCGCGGTCGCGCAGCATCTCGAAGTCCTCGACGTATCGGTTTCGGCAAGCACCGGCGTCATCGGCCGTTCGATCGACGATACCAGGGCACAGCTTTCGACCTTCATGGACCAGGTCACGACCGGCAACGGATCGGCGCAGCAGTTGATCAGCCACGCCGAATCCCTGCTCCTCGCGCTCGACGCCGTGACGCGCGAACTCGACGAGACGCTGCCGCTTGCGCTCGACCGCATGGCCACCCATGGCAAGACGACGCAGACGACGCTCGCGCAGATGAAGCCGATGCTCGAAGCGTCGGAAATGGTCGCGCAATCGACGCTATCGCACGTCAATGCGGTCAAGGCGACGCTGCAGACCAACGAAGACCAGATGGCGGGCCATGCCGAGAAGCAGCAGGCGCTGGCCGAGCGGGTGAGTTCGTCGCTGGCCGACGCCGACGCCGCGCTGGCGAAGCTGCGTTCGGGCGCCGACGAGTTTGCCGAACAGGGCGGCGCCCAGATGATCGCGACGCTGGGCGACGTCCGCAGCACCGCCGAAGCCGCGGCGAACGAAGCGCGCCAGACGCTCGACGCGCTGGTCGCCGGTGCGCGTGACGCGATGCAGGCGACCGCCAGCGAAGCGATCGACGCCGCGTTCAAGACCGAGATCATGGCGCAGATGAACGCGATCGAGGAAGCGTCGCAGCGCGCGGTGACCGCCGCCAACGGCGCCGCCGACCGGTTGATGCGTCAGCTGATCACGATCATGGATACCAGCGCCAGCGTCGAACAGCGCGCGCTGGAGGCCGAACAGGCGATCGCCGCATCGGACCGCGACTCGCTCGCCAAGCAGGTCGGCCTGCTCACCGAAGCGCTCAAATCGACCGCGATCGACGTCACCAAAATCTTGTCGACCGAGGTCAGCGACACGGCATGGGATGCGTATCTGAAGGGCGATCGCGGCGTGTTCGCGCGGCGCGCGGTCAAGCTGGTCGAGAATAGCGAAACCAAGGAAATCCTGCGCCTCTATCAGGCCGACGATGCCTTCCATGCGTCGGTGAACCAGTTCATCCACGATTTCGAGGCCATGCTGCGCCTGCTGATCGGCGCGCGCGACGGGTCAGCGATCAGCGTGACCTTGCTGTCGTCGGATATCGGCAAGCTCTACGTCGCGCTGGCGCAGTCGATCGACCGCCTGCGGAACTGATTGCGCTGGAATGGCGTGGTGGCATGTCTGATTGCGACCGATTGGCTGACGCAATCTTCAGATGCGATTGCCGACGGCCTCGAAATGCTCTTCGCTCGTCGTCCCTGATCCCTCGTCGTAAAGATAAAGCGTGACGGCACATTGTTGTTGGCTTGCCCAAGCTACGGCTTGCTGAACCGACACGCCCTCCAATTGCTCGTAATCCACGACAATCGATATGTCGGCCTCAGGCGCTTGATCTGCGTCAGAACAACTATTGTCGTGTTCTACGGCTTCGATAATCGCGTTTACAGCTTTCCAGCGATAAACGCTCTTCCTTCGATCAACGATGTTCCAGATCATGGCCGAAGGCATAAGGCATAGGGAACGCTGCCGCCAGCGATGTTCGCTCCCACCCCAAAGCCGACCAACAAACTTCGTCGCAAATCCGTACTCAGGCCCGCCCGCTCAGCACATTGGGATCGGCCCAGCCGTTCACATAAGCGATGTAATAAAGGACGAATGCGACCGACGCCGCGATCGTCATCTGGAACAGGATGCGCCGGGGGCGGAACGTGGCGGGCGCGCCTCTGTCCTGTCCCTTGACCAACGGCGCGTCGTCATCGCTCAGCCGGCGGCCGTGGAAGGGCAGCACGAAGAAGGCGCTGAACGCCCAGAACAGAAGGTAGATGGCGAGCGCCGAAGTCCATTTCATCGTTCTGTTATCCGTGTCAGATGTCGACGATCAGCACGTCGACGATGGGCTTCTTGCCCGTCCAGTCGGTGGCGACGCGGCGAACGCCGAGGCGGATCGCCTCCTTGAGCGCATCGCGGTCGCGCGCCTTGCCCGTCGCCGCCTGTTCGGCGGCTTCGTTCATCTCGCCGATGAAATCGTCGCGATCGTCCTCGACCGGCACGCCGCGATACTGGACCGCCGATTCGACAAAGCGCCCGCCCGAAAACACGATGGCGACCGAAATCTGCCCGTTGAGTGCGAGCTTGCGGCGTTCGTTGATCGTCTCGCCATCGGCGGGCATGATCACATCGCCATCGAGAAGCAGCCGTCCGGCGCGAACGCGCTCGACGATCTTCGCCGGACCCGGCGACAGGCGCACGAGGTCGCCATTTTCCTGGATCAGGGCATCGGGGACGCCCTTTTCGAGCGCGAAGCGCGCCTGTTCGTGCATATGGCGGATCTCGCCATGAACCGGCACGACGAGCTTGGGCCGCAGCCAGCCATAGAGCGCCGCGAGTTCGGGCTGCCCCGGATGACCGCTGACATGGATATGCGCCTGCTTCTCGGTGACCGTCAGCACGTCCTTGGCCGCGAGCTGGTTCATGATCCGCCCGATTGCGACCTCGTTGCCGGGGATCTGCTTTGAGGAGAAGACGACGGTGTCGCCTGCCTCGAGCTTGATCTGGTGGCCGTCGGACGCCATGCGCGCCAGCGCCGCGCGCGGTTCACCCTGCCCGCCGGTCGCGATCACCATGACCTTGTCGCGCGGCAGCCGCATCGCTTCGTCGAAATCAACCGTCGCGGGGAAATCCTTGAGGTAGCCGACCGAGCGCGCAACGCCGAGAATGCGGTCGAGCGAACGCCCCGCGACGCACAGGCTGCGCCCCGTCGCCGTTGCCACCGCGCCCAGCGTCGCGAGGCGCGCGGCGTTGGAGGCGAAGGTCGTGACGACCACCCTGCCCTTCGCGCCGCCGACTGCGGTCAGCAGGCCGTCGAACAGCGCGCCCTCGCTGCCCGACGCTTCGGGGTTGAAGGCGTTGGTCGAATCGCAGACGAGGACGTCGACGCCTTCGTCACCGATCGCGGTCAGCGCCGCCGCGGTCGCGGGCACGCCGAGAATCGGTTCCTCGTCGAGTTTCCAGTCGCCGGTGTGAAAGACGCGGCCATAGGGCGTATCGATGACCGCCGCGCTCATTTCGAGGATCGAGTGAGCGAGCGGGACAAGGCGTATGCCGAAAGGCCCCAGCCGGAAACTGTCGTCGATATCGACGACCTTGATCTCGACCGCCTTCTCGAGCCCCGCCTCGGCAAATTTGTGGGCAATCAGCCCGGCGGTGAAGCGGTTGGCATAGAGCGGCACGCCAAGGTCGGCGGCGAGGTATGGCAAAGCTCCGATATGATCCTCGTGCCCATGCGTCAGCACGATGCCGAGCAGGTCCTTGGCGCGATCCTCGATGAATTCGAGGTCGGGCATGACGATGTCGATGCCCGGATAATCGTGGCTGCCGAAAGTCACGCCGAGGTCGAGCATGATCCATTTGCCGTCACAGCCATAGAGATTGGCGTTCATGCCGATCTCGCCCGATCCTCCCAATGCGAGGAAAAGCAGCTCCTTGCCCGGAGTCGTCATATGTTTTGGTTCCGTTGATTAAAGAGGTGCATCAACCCGTTCAGCGTCAGGTCGGGTTCGATGCGATCGAACAGGTGTCCCTGTTCCTGAAAAAGCGTCGCGAGGCCGCCGGTCGCGATCACGGTGAGCGGCTTGCCGATCTCGGCCTTCATCCGCCCTATGAGGCCTTCCATCATCGAAACATAGCCCCAATAGACGCCGATCAGCATCTGGCTTTCGGTGGTGCGGCCGATCACGCTGGGCGTCGCGGGCGCCTCGATCGCGATGCGGGGGAGTTTCGCCGCAGCGGCAACGAGTGCCTCGAGCGACAGGTTGACGCCCGGCGCGATGATGCCGCCCAGATAGGCGCCGTCGGGACCGATATGGTCGAGCGTCGTCGCGGTGCCGAAGCTGATGACCAGCTTGTCCTTGCCCGGCTCGACCGCCTGCGCCGAGATCGCGTTGACCGCGCGGTCGGCGCCGACCGACTGCGGCTCGTCGACCTTGAGCGCGATGCCCCAGGTCACCGGCTCGCGGCCCGCGACGAGCGCATCGACGCCGAAATATTTGTGGGCGAGCAACTGCAGATTGTGGAGCGCGCGCGGCACGACGGTCTAAATGATGAACTACTCGACTCAGGTACGATCATTACCCTAGATCCGGATAAACTGGTCGAGCAACACCATATCTTCTTCGGCGGTGAGG
>CAUUIU010000147.1:0-7453 GCA_963545025.1 uncultured Sphingopyxis sp.
GCCCAAGTTCAACAGCATCTCCATTTCCGGCTATCATATGCAGGAAGCCGGCGCGACGCAGGTGCAGGAACTGGCCTTCACCATCGCCGACGGCATCGAATATGCCCGCTACGGCATGGCGTCGGGGCTGGATCTGGACGATTTCGCCGGGCGCCTGTCCTTCTTCTTCGCCATCGGCATGAACTTCTTCATGGAAATCGCGAAGCTGCGCGCCGCGCGCGTGCTGTGGCACCGCGTGATGACCAACCTGGGCGCCAAGGACGAGCGGTCGAAGATGCTGCGCACGCACTGCCAGACGTCGGGCGTCAGCCTGACCGAGCAGGACCCGTATAACAATGTCATGCGCACGACGATCGAGGCGATGGCGGCGATGCTCGGCGGCACGCAGAGCCTGCACACCAACGCGCTCGACGAAGCGATCGCACTGCCGACCGACTTCTCCGCCCGCATCGCGCGCAACACCCAGATCGTCATCCAGGAAGAGACCGGGATGACCAAGGTCGTCGATCCGCTCGGCGGCTCCTATTATGTCGAGGCGCTGACGCAGGAACTGGTCGACAAGGCGTGGGAGATCATGGAGCGCGTCGAGAAGGAAGGCGGCATGGCGAAGGCCGTCGCCGCGGGCTGGCCCAAGGCGATGATCGAAACCGCCGCCGCGGCACGACAGGCTCGTGTCGACCGCGGCGACGATGTGATCGTCGGCGTGAACAAATACCGCCTGAAGGACGAGGATCTGCTCGAAACGCTCGAGGTCGATAATGCCAAGGTGCGGGAAGGCCAGATCGCGCGGATCAACCGTGTCAAGGCGAGCCGCGACGAAGCCGCGTGTCAGGCGGCGCTGAAGGCGCTGCGCGACGGCGCAGCAGGCCAGTCGAGCATCGAGAACAACCTGCTCGCGCTGGCGGTCGAAGCCGCGCGCGCCCGCGCCACGCTCGGCGAAATCAGTTCGGCGATGGAGGAAAGTTTCGATCGCTATGGCACCCAGCCGACGCCCGTGAAGGGCGTCTATGCCGCACCCTATGAGGGCGACAGCCGCTGGCAGCAGGTGCTCGACGGCGTGAAAGCGGTCGAGCGCCGCATGGGACGTAAACCCAAGTTGCTCGTCGCCAAGATGGGCCAGGACGGCCACGACCGCGGCGCGAACGTCATCGCCTCGGCATTCGGCGACATGGGTTTCGACGTCGTGTCGGGCCCGCTGTTCCAGACCCCCGACGAGACGGTGGTGCTGGCTTTGGACGCGGGCGTCGACGTGGTCGGCGCATCGAGCCTGGCCGCCGGGCACAAGACACTTATCCCCGAACTTATCCACAAGCTGAAGGAGGCGGGGCGCGGCGATATAAAGGTGATTGCGGGCGGCGTCATTCCGCCGCAGGATTACCAGTATCTCCGCGATGCAGGCGTTCAGGGCATCTATGGACCCGGCAGCAATGTGGTGGAGTGCGCGGCCGACGTGCTGCGCTTGTTGGGGCACAATATGCCCCCGGTGATGGAGGAGGCTTGATATGAAAAGGCAGTTTCTCGTCGCGATGACTCTGGCCGGAGCGCCGCTGCTCGGCGCCATGCCCGCGCAGGGGGCGGTCGAACAGCCCGCCGGGCTGGGGGTGACCGGGCTTCACGAAGCCGTGGCCGAGTTCGACCAGCTGTGCCTGTCGATGTTTCCGAACCCGAAGCGGCTCGAATATGCCATCGCCAAGAGCGCCTTTGGCTATGAGCGCGCCGATGACGATCGCTGGCGCTCGGACCGCACCGTCGTGACGCGCGTCGCGCCTGCGCAATGCGATTTCGACGCGGCGCTGAGCGCCGAGGACAGCGGCAGCGAAAAGGTCGCCGATGCGGTCGAAAAAGGGCTGCGCAAGGAGCTGGGCCTTCGTCCGGTGCGCGTCGTCTATGACGGCGGCATGCGCTGGGAATGGCAGGTCGACGGGAAGATGCACAGCGTCTCCTATTATTTCGGTCCGACCGTTCCGGCCCGCCAGCTGGCGCTGACCTATCGCGTCGGCGCCTGACGAAAACCAGACCCCATTCGCGCGAGGGGCTGCTGCCCGCCCGGGCAGCACGACCCCGCGCGCCGACCCTCTCCTCCTTCCTCGAAAGTGCCTTGATGACCCGTACCGACTGGACCCGCGAAGAGATCGCCGAGCTGTTCGACCTGCCATTCGACGAGCTGATGTGGGAGGCGCAGAGCGTCCACCGGCGGCATCATGCGCGCGGTGAGGTGCAGCTGTGCACCTTGCTCAGCATCAAGACCGGCGGCTGTGTCGAGGATTGTGGCTATTGCTCGCAGTCGAAGTATGCCGATAGTGGGCTGAAAGCCACCAAGCTGATGGACGTGCGTGCGGTGCTGCAGGCGGCGGCGCAGGCGAAGGATGCGGGATCGCAGCGTTTCTGCATGGGCGCCGCTTGGCGCAATCCCAAAGACCGCGACATGCCGGCGATCGTCGAGATGGTCGAGGGTGTGCGCCAGATGGGCATGGAAACCTGCATGACGCTGGGGATGCTTAGCAAGGAACAGGCGCAGCAGCTCGCGGTCGCGGGGCTCGACTATTACAACCACAATATCGACACGAGCCCCGAGAACTACGGCAATGTCATCACGACCCGCAGCTTTCAGGAGCGGCTCGACACGCTGGAGGAAGTGCGCAGCGCGGGCATCAACGTGTGCAGCGGCGGCATCGTCGGCATGGGCGAGACGCGCGCCGATCGCGTCGGTTTCATCCATGCGCTCGCGACCTTGCCCGAACATCCGGGCAGCGTGCCGATCAACGCGCTGGTGCCGGTGAAGGGCACGGTGCTCGGCGATATGCTGGCGGATACGCCGCTCGCGAAGATCGACGATATCGAATTCGTCCGCACCGTTGCCGTCGCGCGCATCACCATGCCGATGTCGATGGTGCGCCTGTCGGCAGGGCGCGAGAGCATGTCGGAGGCGACGCAGGCGCTCTGCTTTATGGCGGGCGCGAACAGCATCTTCACCGGCGACAAGCTGCTGACGACGGCGAACGCGGGCGACAGCAAGGACGCGGCCTTGTTCGCGAAGCTTGGCCTGAAGCCGATGGAGAGCGAAGAGCCGATGCGGCTCGCGGCCATGGAGGCGGCGGAGTAGCACGATGAAATTCGTAACCGCGCTTCTGACGATCGGTTGCGGCGGGCTGCTTGCGCTTGGTTCGGTGATTTTCGGGGCCTTAATGCTGACCTCGGCAAATGGTCCGACGCGCGGAAACTGGATCACGCATTATGCGCTGACCTATGCTGTGCCGATCATCATCATATTGATCTGCATCTATATTCTGGTTCGACTTTTTAAATAGGGATAGGCTGTGTTCAAGAAAATCCTGATCGCCAACCGCGGCGAAATCGCGTGCCGCGTCATCAAGACCGCGCGGCGCATGGGAATCGCGACAGTCGCAGTCTATTCGGACGCCGACGCGCGTGCGCCCTTCGTGCAGATGGCCGACGAGGCGGTGCATATCGGCCCGTCGCCCGCGTCCGAATCCTATCTGATCGCGGACAAGATCATCGCCGCGTGCAAGGCGACCGGCGCCGAAGCGGTGCATCCGGGCTATGGCTTCCTCTCCGAACGCACCAGCTTTGCCGAGGCGCTGGCCAAGGAAGGCATCGCCTTCGTCGGCCCGCCGGTGAAGGCGATCGCCGCGATGGGCGACAAGATCGAGTCGAAAAAGCTCGCGCTGGAAGCGGGGGTCAATGTCGTTCCCGGCTTCGTCGGCGAGATCGACGATACCGAACATGCGGTGCGGATCGCGAACGAGATCGGCTATCCGGTGATGATGAAGGCGTCCGCCGGCGGCGGCGGCAAGGGCATGCGCCTCGCCTATGACGAAAAGGACGTCCGCGAAGGCTTCGAGGCGACCAAGCGCGAGGGGCTCAACAGCTTCGGCGACGACCGCGTATTCATCGAGAAATTCATCCTCAACCCGCGCCACATCGAAATCCAGATCCTGGGCGACCAGCACGGCAACGTCCTCTACCTCAACGAGCGCGAGTGCAGCATCCAGCGCCGTCACCAGAAGGTGGTCGAGGAAGCGCCGTCGCCCTTCGTCACCGAGAAGATGCGCAAGGCGATGGGCGAGCAGTGCGTCGCGCTGTCGAAGGCCGTCGGTTACTATAGCGCCGGCACCGTCGAACTGATCGTGTCGGGCGCCGACCCGACGGGCGAGAGCTTCTACTTCCTCGAGATGAACACGCGCCTGCAGGTCGAGCATCCGGTGACCGAAGCTATCACCGGCATCGACCTGGTCGAACAGATGATTCGCGTCGCCGCGGGCGAAAAGCTTGAGCTGACGCAGGACGATATCAAGATCGACGGCTGGGCGATCGAAAACCGGGTCTATGCCGAGGACCCATATCGCGGCTTCCTGCCCTCGACCGGACGCCTCGTGCGCTACCGCACTCCCGTGCCGGCGTGGGATGGCGACGAGCGCGGCGTCGACGGCGTGCGCGTCGATGCAGGCGTGGAAGAGGGCGGCGAGGTGTCGATCTTCTACGACCCGATGATCGCAAAGCTCGTGACATGGGGCGAAACGCGCGACGAAGCGGCCGACCTGCAGATCGCGGCGCTCGACCGTTTCGAGATCGAAGGGCTCGGCCACAATATCGATTTCGTCTCGGCGATCATGCAGCACCCGCGCTTCCGCTCGGGCGAGCTGACGACGGGTTTCATCGCCGAGGAATATCCCGAGGGCTTCCACGGCGCGCCGACCGACGCGACGATCACGCGCGCACTCGCGGCGATCGCAGGCTTCATGGCAAGCGCCGAAGCCGACCGCGCGCGCCGCACCGACGGCCAGCTTGGCGACCGGCTCGAACCGCCCGCCAAATGGCAGGTCTCGATCGATGGCGCGCCGCACAAGGTCAAGATCGGCGAGAAGCATATCAAGGTCGAGGGCGACCGGATCGACATCGCGCTCGAATATACACCGGGCGACCGGCTGGTGGTTGCCGAGATCGACGAGACCGAACTGGCGGTAAAGGTCGCAAAGACGCGCACCGGCTGGAAGATGACGACGCGCGGACGCATTCACGATGTGCGCGTGCTGCCCTGGCACATCGCGTCGCTGACCCAACATATGATCGAGAAGATTCCGCCCGATATGTCGAAATTTCTCATCTGCCCGATGCCCGGCCTGCTCGTCGCATTGCACGTCGGTGCGGGCGACAAGGTTGAGGCCGGCCAGCCGCTTGCGACCGTCGAGGCGATGAAGATGGAGAATATCCTGCGCGCGGAGAAAGCCGGGGTCGTGAAGAGCCTCAATGCGGCACAGGGTGACAGCCTCGCGGTCGACGCGGTGATTTTGGAGATGGAATGACGTCATGCACGTCAACCACGACCAGGACGCACCGGCAGCGGACGTGATCACCTTCGACGATTTCCTGCGCGTCGACATTCGTATCGGCACGATCGTCGAAGCCGAGCCCTTCCCCGAGGCGCGCAAACCTGCATTCAAGTTGAAGATCGACTTCGGCCCGGCGATCGGCGTCAAGAAGAGCAGCGCGCAGATCGCCGACCGCTATGCACTCGAAGATTTGCCGGGGCGGCAGGTCGCCGCGGTCGTAAACTTTCCCCCACGCCAGATCGGCAAATTCCTGTCCGAAGTCCTCACCCTTGGCTTCGCCGACGAGGAAGGCGCAGTGATCCTGTTCGCGCCCGACCGCGCGGTCCCTGACGGCTCCCGCCTTTTCTGATCTTTCCTGCGCGCGGCTTGGCGGTTAGGTTGCGCGCGGGGAAACAGGGGAGAGAGACGATGACTTTACCGGTAACCGCGTTCGTCGCCGCCATCTGCGCGCTGCTGCTGCTCGTCACGGCGATCGATACAGTACGCCAGCGCTTGCGGCTGGGGGCCGCGTTCGGCGATCATGGCGACGCCAAGCTGATCAGCGCCAGCCGCGCGCACGGCAATCTGGCCGAATATGCGCCGATCACGATCATCCTGCTCGGTCTGCTCGAAACCGCGCGCGCCAATCACATGGGGCTGATGGTCATCGGCGCGATCTTCCTGATCGGCCGTGTCGGGCATATCATCGGGCTCTACACACCGTCGGAGCCGGGCAAGGCGCCGCTCGGGCGGCAGGTTGGCGTCGCTGCGACCTTCAGCGTCTTGCTCGCGCTCGGGCTATGGACGCTGTGGATGATCGTGACGCACAATCTCTAAACCCTTCGTGGGTCAGTCGATCAGCGCCACCGCGCGGATCCATCCCGCGCTGGCGCGCTCGATCTTCACCGGGAAGCAGCTCAGCGTCCAGCCGGTCGGGGGCAGGGCGGCAAGGTTGGTGAGCTTCTCGATCTGGTAATAGGGCTTGATGCGCCCCGCCTTATGACCTTCCCAGATGATCGACGGGTCGCGCGTCTCGGCCCAGCGCGTGGCGGTGTGGCTGAAGGGAGCGTCCCAGCTCCACGCGTCGGTGCCGACCACCTGCACCCCGCGTTCGGTAAGATAGAGCGTCGCCTCAGCCCCCATGCCGCATCCCTGATCGGTGAAATTGTCGGTGCCGTAAATGGCGCCCGACTGGACGAGCACGATATCGAGCGGTTGGAGTTCGTGGCCGATGCGCGCCAGCTCGGCCTCGACCTCCGCGCCGCTTACGACATGCCCCGCGGGCCGGTCCGAAAAGTCGAGCTTCACGCCCGGACGGAAGAACAGGTCGAGCGGCGCCTCGTCTATGCTCGGCGCCGGGCTCGCGCCGCTGTCGGTCGTCGAATGGAAATGCCAGGGCGCGTCCATATGCGTGCCGTTGTGCGTGCTGAGCGTCAGGCTTTCCACCGCCCAGCCTTCGCCGTCGGGCAGGTCGTCCTTCGTCAGACCCGGAAAGAACATCGCGATCTGCTCCCACGTATTTTCGTGGGTCATATAGGTGATTTGCGGGCGCATCACCGGCGGGTCCGACACGACGTCGTTGGTGATCGGGATCGAAAGGTCGATGAACTGCATCCGCGCAGTCTGCCACCATATGCCGCGCCCGCCAAGAAGGCTTGCACGCCGCCACCTGCCCGGTAGAGATGGGCCAAAGCCCCATGCAATGGGGCGGGGGAGAGATTATGAGCGAGAGTGCCGCCGCCGCCACAAACGGCGCCGTTTACGAACCGAGTGCGAAGGATATCCGCATGGTCATCGCCGCCTCGTCGGCGGGGACTGTGTTCGAATGGTATGATTTCTTCATCTACGGCACGCTCGCCGCAATCATCGGCAAGGCCTTCTTTCCCAGCGATAATGCGACGCTCGAAATCCTGCTCGTCTGGGCGGGCTTTGCCGTCGGCTTCGGCTTTCGTCCGCTGGGCGCGGTGCTGTTCGGCTTCCTTGGCGACCGTCTGGGACGCAAATACACCTTCCTCGTCACCGTGACGCTGATGGGCATTGCGACCGCGGGGGTCGGCATGATCCCTTCGGCAGCTACGATCGGCATCGTCGCGCCGATCATCGTCATCCTGCTCCGCATCTTG
>CAUUIU010000148.1:0-7426 GCA_963545025.1 uncultured Sphingopyxis sp.
AACATCGGCATCGCGCTGGCGTTCGGCGCGTGGATATGGACCGCCGAGGGCGGCGAGGCAGGGCTGCAATATTACACCGGCTTCTTCATCGAGAAGGCGCTGTCGATCGACAACATCTTTGTCATATCATTGATCTTCACGACCTTCGCGATCCCGCCGCGATACCAGTATCGCGCGCTTTTGTGGGGCATCGTCGCGGTGATCGTGCTGCGCGGCATCATGATCGCGGGCGGCGCGGCGCTGGTCACCGAATATGGCTGGGTGCTTTATATCTTCGCGGCGTTCCTGGTGTTCACGGGCATCAAGATGCTGTTCGCGAGCGACACGCCGATGGACGTGAAGGGCAATCCGGTCGTCAAATGGCTGTCGCGGCACATCCCGCTGACCGACGGGCTGCACGGACAGAAATTCTTCGTGCGCGTGGCCGACGCGAAGACGGGCAAGCTGGTGATGGCGGCGACGCCGCTGTTTCTCGCACTGGTGGTGATCAACCTTGCCGACCTCGTGTTCGCGGTCGACAGCGTGCCCGCGATCTTCGCGATCACGACCGACACCTTCATCGTCTATACGTCGAACATCATGGCGATCCTTGGCCTGCGCGCGCTGTACTTCGCGCTGTCGGCGATGGTGCACCGTTTCCACTATCTGAAATATGCGCTCGCGCTGGTGCTGGTGTTCATCGGGTCGAAGATCTTCGTCGCCGATTTCATCTTGGGCGGCGACAAATTCCCGCCGCTGGTCAGCCTGGGGGTGACGGTGGCGCTCATCGCGGGCGGGATCATCTGGTCGCTGGTGAAGACGCAGGACGAGCCGAAGGTGCTGCCGCCCGGATAATGCCGGATCGGAGGAGCGGGCGGGAGGCAGCCCGCTTCTTCAGATCGCGAGAAGGAGCGTATCGTTTTCGGTCGGCGCGGCAGGTTCGAAGCTCGGCAGGGGCTCGAAGCCTTCCTCGCGCACTTCGGCGGCGCCGAGGCCGTCGAGCTTGAATTGACCGAGGCGCGGCTCCTCGTCGGAGCGCCAGTTCTTGTTCAGGTTGAGCGCGCTGACGAACAGGTCGCCGCGCCGCTCGAACATCAGATGCGGGGCGAGCGTCAGCTGCGCGCCGTTGTAGAGCGCGGTAATCGTGCGGCGCCGCGCGATCGCTTCCATGAATTTGAGTCTGGTGTCGTCCATTGGGAGAGCCGTGGGGAGGGGAGGGTTATATTGTGCGTCGCAGCATAATGCACGCTCCCTCCGGCATGGCAAGATTTATACGTAGTCATTCGCAACGAAAATGCCCGCCGGAGGTCTTTCGACTTCCGACGGGCAGGCTTTCCTCCCCAGGAAAGCTCGGTAGGCGCGGAACGGTGGGTCGCAGTACGCCCCGCGCCAAGCTCGTGTTATGCGGCGAACTGGTTCATCGTGTTGTCTTTGCCCGCGGCCTTGAGCGCCGCTTCGCCGGCGAAATATTCCTTATGATCGTCGCCGATGTCGCTGCCCGACATATTCTGGTGCTTCACGCAGGCGATACCCTGGCGGATCTCGGCGCGCTGGACGCCCTTGACATAACCCAGCATCGCTTCGTCGCCGAAATATTCCTTGGCGAGATTGTCGGTCGACAGCGCCGCGGTGTGATAGGTCGGCAGCGTGATCAGGTGGTGGAAGATGCCCGCCCGCTTCGCCGAATCGCGCTGGAAAGTGCGGATGCGGTTGTCGGCTTCGTCGCCGAGCGGGGTGCCATCATAATCGACGCTCATCAGCTTGGCGCGATCATAGGCGCTGACGTCCTTTCCGTCCTTTTCCCAAGCATCGAACACCTGCTGGCGGAAGTTCAGCGTCCAGTTGAAGCTCGGCGAATTATTGTACGCCAGCTTCGCATTGGGGACGACTTCGCGGATGCGGTCGACCATGCCGGCAATCTGTTCGATATGCGGCTTTTCGGTCTCGATCCACAGCAGGTCGGCGCCGTTCTGCA
The DNA here is from genome assembly GCA_963545025.1 of uncultured Sphingopyxis sp. Lineage (GTDB taxonomy): Bacteria > Pseudomonadota > Alphaproteobacteria > Sphingomonadales > Sphingomonadaceae > Sphingopyxis. Next base: position 1,955 of record CAUUIU010000148.1, read on the forward strand.
GGCTGGCGATGCAATCCATCACGCAGCGGTCCTCGCCGGTTCCCGAGCGGAACTGGTAGAGGTTCGAGGGCAGACGCTTCGGGCGCACCAGCTTGCCGTCGCGGTTGATCAGGACGTCGCCGGGGTTGCCCGCGCCTTCGACCTCTTCGCAATCGAGGAAGCTGTTATACTGGTCGCCGAGGTCGCCGGGCTCTTTCGAGAAGGCGATCTGCTTGGTGAGGCCCGCGCCGAGGCTGTCGGTGCGGGTGACGATGATGCCGTCCTCGACGCCGAGTTCCATGAAGGCGTAGCGGCAGGCGCGGATCTTCGCGATGAAATCCTCGTGGGGCACGGTGACCTTGCCGTCCTGGTGGCCGCACTGCTTTTCGTCGGAGACCTGGTTCTCGATCTGGAGCGCGCAGGCGCCGGCTTCGATCATCTTCTTGGCGAGCAGATAGGTCGCCTCGGCATTGCCGAAACCCGCGTCGATGTCGGCGATGATCGGCACGACGTGCGTTTCGTGATTGTCGATCGCCGACTGGATCTGCTTGGCCTTGAGTTCGTCACCCTCGGCGCGGGCAGCGTCGAGTTCGCGGAACAGGCCGCCGAGTTCGCGGGCGTCGGCTTGGCGGAGGAAGGTGTAGATTTCCTCGATCAGCGCCGGAACGCTGGTCTTTTCGTGCATCGACTGGTCGGGCAGCGGACCGAATTCGCTGCGCAGCGCGGCGATCATCCAGCCCGAGAGATAGATGTAGCGGCCCTTGACGGTGCCGAAATGCTTCTTGATCGAGATCATCTTTTGCTGCGCGATGAAGCCGTGCCAGCAGCCGAGCGACTGGGTGTAGTTCGCGGGGTCGGCGTCATAGGCGGCCATATCGGCGCGCATGATGCGCGCGGTGTAGCGGGCGACATCGAGGCCGGTCTTGAACTTGTTCTGGGCGCGCATGCGGGCGATGCTTTCGCCGCTGATGCCGTCCCATGTGCCGTCGTAATCGCGGATGAGGCGGCCTGCCTGTGCCATGTCTTCCTGGTAACCCATCGTCGTATCCTTGGCTGCGCCCGCTCGGGAGCGTTGAGAGGAGATGGGCTCAAAGTGACGCGGTGCGCGCCGAAAGTGAAAAGCTTTGTCAATAATATTTGTGAAATATGGCTGATCGGTGTAAATTGGCGTGTAAAATAGTAAAGAAAGTTACAAGATGGCGGAGCGGCGGGTATTTGCGGGACCGGCGGTGCGGAAGGTGCGGCGCGAGGCGGGGATGACGCAGGCGGCAATGGCCGAGGCACTCGATATTTCGCCGAGCTATCTCAACCTGATCGAGCATGGCCAGCGGCCGCTGAGCGCAACGGTCATCGTCAAGCTGGCCGAACGCTTCGGTTTCGATGCGGCGACGCTGGGGGCCGATGATCTGCCGGGCGGGATCGCGGGGCTGCGGCGGCGGCTCGCCGATCCGCGTTTTGCCGATCTGGGCATCGGTGCGCAGGAGGTTGAGGAGTGGCTCCACACCGCGCCCGCGACCGCTGCCGCTTTCGCGCGGCTGTTCGATGCAGCGCCCGAGGCGCGCGGCGAGGGTGCAGATGAAGCACCCGAAGTTGCCGCTGTACGCCGTGCGATCGAGAAATGGCGCAACCATTTCCCCGACCTTGATGCGCGCGCCGAGGAACTCGCCGACGAACTGCGACTGGCGGGCGGCGACCTTTATGGCACCATTTCCGAGCGTCTGCGCACCCGGCACCAGCTAGGGATCCGGGTCTTGCCGAGCGACGTGATGCCCGATCGCCTTCGCTGGCTCGACTGGCACGCGCGCCAACTTATGCTCAGCGAGTTGCTGCGGCCCGCATCCCGCACCTTTCAGGCCGCGGCGACGCTGGCGCAGATCGAGGCGAAGGCCGAAATCGACGCGCTGGTCGCGGGCGCCGAATTTGCCGAGAGCGCGGCGGCGCGGCTGTTCGAGCGCCATCTGATCCACTATTTCGCCGCGGCGCTGATGATGCCCTATGGCCGCTTTCTTCGCGCCTGCGATGCAACGGGATATGACCTGCTGCTGCTCCAACGCCGTTTCGGCGCGGGTTACGAGCAGGTCGCGCACCGGCTGACGACGCTCCAGCGCGTGGGCGCGCGCGGCCTGCCCTTCTTCATGCTGCGTATCGATCGCGCGGGGCAGGGGAGCAAACGTTATGCCGGGGCAAGCCAGTCGCCGCTGGTCGACGGCGACGCGCGCTGTCCGCTTTGGGGCGTGCACGAGGCCTTTGCGCGGCCGGGCGAGGTGATCGGCGATCTGGTCGAACTCGAGGACGGATCGCGCTGGTTCACCCAGTCGCGCTCGGTTGCGGCGCCGGGAGCGACGGGCAGCGGAACCCCGGCGCGCTTTGCCGTCTGTGTCGGGGTCGATGCGAAAGTCGCGGCGCCGCTGGTCGCTGCGCGCGGGCTCGACCTGATGCGCAGCCCCGCGACCCCGATCGGGCTCGGCTGCCGCCGCTGCACCCGCACCGGATGCGTCCAGCGTTCGATGCCGCCGCTCGGCCGGCCGCTGCGTTTCCGGGAGGGCGAACGCGGAGTGAGCGCGTTCGATTTTGCGGGGGATTAGGCGATGGATCGTATCGACGCGATGACGATATTTGTGGCGGTGGTCGACGAGGGCAGCCTCGCGGGCGCCGCGCGCCGCCTGCGCCGTTCCCCGACCGCGATCAGCCGCGCGATCGCGGCGCTCGAGACGCATATCGGTGCGGAGCTTTTGTATCGTACGACGCGCAGCATCCGCCTGAGCGACATGGGCCAGCATTATGCCGCATCGTGCCGCCGCATCCTGGCCGAACTGGAAGAAGCCGATATGCTGGCCGGCGGTGAACGCGCCGCGCCGCGCGGAATGCTGACACTCACCGCGCCGCCGATCAGCGGCGAAGAGATATTGCGCCCGATCCTCGACGATTTCCTCGACGCCTATCCGCTGGTCACGGCGCGCCTCCTTCTGGTCGACCGGTCGGTCAACCTGATCGACGAGGGGGTCGATATCGCGCTGCGGGTCGCAGAATTGCCCGACTCGTCGCTGCTGGCGACGCGGGTGGGCGATGGCGTACGCCGGGTCATCGTCGCGGCGCCGCACTATCTGGCACAGCACCCACCGATCGAGGCGCCGGGGGACATTGTCGGACATCAGATCATCTCGCTGACGCATTTCGGCCTGCAATCCTGGGCCTTCGCCCCGGCCGGAAAATCGGGCCAAACGCGCACCATCCACTTCACGCCTCGCCTGATCGTCAACAGCGTGCGCGCCGCGGTCGCGTCGGCGGTGGCGGGCGGCGGGTTGACGCGGGTCTATTCCTATCATGTCGCGCATGAGGTGGCGGCGGGACGCCTGAATGTCGTACTTGCCGACGCCGAGCCGCCGGTCCAGCCGGCGCATCTGCTGACCCCGGCCGGGCGACGCGCGGTGCCGAAGGTTCGCGCCTTCATCGATTTCGCCGGACCGCGCCTTCGTGCCGCCTTTGCCCGTATGGCGCTCGACGCCGAAGCGCTCTAGATTATGCCGATTATCGGCATAATGACTGCCGATCTATCGCAATTATCACCGTTACGCACCTGACCTAAATAGTCCCTGTCGACGCGAGATGCGCCGGCCGGACCAAGACATTGGCCCGTATTCCCCCGAAGAAAGGTCAAATATCATGAGCAATGGAAAGAAAGTCGTCGTCATCACCGGCGCATCGCAGGGCATAGGAGCCGCGCTCGTCAATGCCTATCTCGATCGCAATTATCGCGTTGTCGCAACGTCGCGGTCGATCCAGCCGTCAACCAATCCCGACGTACTGACGATTGCCGGCGACATCGGCGATCCCGAAACCGGGCCGCGCGTCATCGCCGAAGCCATCGAAAAGTTCGGGCGGATCGACACGCTGGTCAACAATGCCGGCATTTTCCTGGCCGGCCCCTTTACCGATTATTCTGCGCAGCAATATGCCGACGTCGTTTCGACCAACATCAACGGCTTTTACTACATCACCCAGGCGGCCATCGCCGCGATGGAAAAGCTTGGCCGCGGGCATGTCGTCAGCATCACGACCAGCCTGGTCGATCATGCCCTGTCGCAGGTTCCGTCGGTTCTCGCCTCGCTGTCGAAGGGCGGGATCAATGCCGCAAGCAAGAGCCTGGCGATCGAATATGCGACGCGCGGCATCCGCGTAAACACGGTATCGCCAGGCGTCATCAAGACCCCGATGCACGGGGCCGAAACGCATGACTTCCTGTCCGCGCTGCATCCCGTCGGCCGCATGGGCGAGATATCGGACATCGTCGATGCCGTCCTGTATCTGGAGACCGCCGGTTTCGTGACGGGCGAGATCCTTCATGTCGATGGCGGCCAGTCCGCCGGCCACTAAGTCCCCGAACGGGAGAAGGAGAAGCGCGATGCCGATTGTCACCGTACAGGTCACCAAGGAAGGCACCGAACCCGGCGTCGACCATGTGACCGCCGAACAGAAAGCCGCGATCTACAAGGGCATGAGCCAGGTGTTGTTCGACGTGCTGGGCAAGCCGCCCGAATGGACCTGGGTCGTCTTTCAGGAGGTCGAAATGGAAGATTGGGGCTGGGGCGGAATGCCGGTGGCCGAATATCGAAAGCGGCTGGCCGGCCCCCCGGGCTGAGCCCAGCCAGCAGACCGGGACGCACCCGCCATCGATTGCCGATGGCGGGTGCTTCTTGTTCGAGGCGGGAATGAATTCTTCATTCTTGTCCGGCATTTTACGGCGCGAATGATCTGATAGGGGATCGGTGTATCATGCTCGACGAAGTCGATCTGGAAGCGGCGGCCGCGAAGGGCATCATCGGCGAGGATCAGGTGATCGCGCTGCGCAATTTCATGGCGCAGAAATCCGACGCCCCTTTGGCCTCTCAGGAAAAATTCCAGTTCGTATCGAGCCTCGCCGACATCACGCGCGCCATCGGCATTGCTTTGGTCCTGATCGGCGTCCCCGTCGCGTTCCGGCAGGGCAATGAAGGAGATATCGGGCGCGCCATCAGCGATCTGCCGCATGGCGACGCGGTGACACTCTGGCTCGTCTATTTCGGCGTCTGGACCGCGGCCATAATGGCGTTGGTGGCAGGAATTTTCCTTTATCTTCGGCGGTACCGGGACACCGTCAAGGCAAACCCCGCCACGGCAGCGGCGCTAATGATCGGCGGCACGTTCGTGATCGCGAGTCATATCGACGTCGTGGGCAAAATCCTTACGTCGGGGGGGATGCCCGATCCTTATGACCCGCATCTGCCTCTCATGCCGATCGCCATCGCCGGCTGTGCCTTTCTTTTCGCCTTTTGGCGGATGACGCGGTTTCCGCCAACGCTCGCCTTCGCCTGTCTGGTCCTGATCCTGTGCCAGTCGGCGGGGTTCTCCGATTTTTGGGATAGGCGGTCGGAGGATTTCGCGATCATCAATTGGCTCGCGATAATGTCTGTCTCTTATACACATCTGACGCTGCCGACGAAGCTAGAAGTGTAG
>CAUUIU010000149.1:0-7423 GCA_963545025.1 uncultured Sphingopyxis sp.
ATCTACACTTCTAGCTTCGTCGGCAGCGTCAGATGTGTATAAGAGACAGTCGAAACTCTTGGCGGCGTCATTTTTAGGCGCGACCTTATAATCACCCTTTTGCGCCACGATCAGTTCGCCCTGCCCGCGCGCCCCGCCATTCTGTATCCACCAGAGGCCGCCGAGCACCAGCGCAATGAGCAGCAGCCCGCCGAGCACCATCACCAGCAGGCGGACCGGCGAAACCTCGCCATCCTCTGCATAGTCATGGTCGGCGGCTTCGAGCCAGGGCAGACGATCGGGATCCTCGAGCCCCAAGCCGACATCATCCTGCCCCTTGTCGTTTTCGCCCGCCATCACACCATCTCCTCGAGCGCTTCCACCCCCATCAGGCGCAGCCCGTTGCGGATAACCTGCCCGATTCCGTCGGCCAGATAAAGGCGCGTCGCGGTAAGTTCTGGGTCGTTTGCCAAAATGACACGTGCGTCGGGGCGATCGTTACCAAGGTTCCACCAAGCGTGAAACGCTGCCGCCACGTCGCCCAGATAGAAAGCGACGCGGTGCGGTTCGCGTGCCGAGGCGGCCGACTCCACGATCCGCGGGAATTGCGCGAGCAGTTTGACGAGGCCGAGTTCGTAAGCGTCGAGACGGGCGGCGTTCGGCGCGGCGGGCGCGACGCCCGCCTCGGCAAGCTTGCGCTTCAGCGACGCAATCCGCGCATGGGCATATTGGACGTAAAACACCGGATTGTCGCGCGACGCCTCGACCACCTTGGCGAAATCGAAGTCCATCTGGGCGTCGGCCTTGCGCGTCAGCATGGTAAAACGCACCGCATCCTTGCCAACCTCGTCGACGATATCGGCGAGCGTGACGAAATTGCCCGCGCGCTTCGACATCTTGAACGGCTCGCCGTTCTTGAGCAGCCGGACCATCTGCACCAGCTTGACGTCGAACTTCTTCTTGCCTTCGGTCATCGCGGCGACCGCGGCCTTGATCCGCTTCACCGTGCCGGCATGGTCGGCGCCCCAGATATCGATCAGCTCGTCGGCATCCTGCGCCTTCTGAAAATGATAGGCGAGGTCGGCGCCAAAATAGGTCCAGCTGCCGTCCGATTTCTTGATGGGGCGATCCTGATCGTCGCCGAACCGGGTCGAGCGGAACAGCGGAAGCTCAACCGGTTCCCAATCCTCGGGCGTCTCGCCCTTCGGGGCTTCGAGTACGCCGTCATAGACGAGATCGTGGCTACGCAGCCAGGCTTCGGCATCGGCAGGCTTGCCCGCGGCCTGCAATTCGGCCTCTGACGAGAAGAGATTATGATGGATGCCGAGTTTCGCGAGGTCGGCGCGGATCATATCCATCATCGCGCTGACCGCTTCGGCGCGAAACAGGCCGAGCCATGCCTCTTCGGGCGCTTCGACGAACCGATCACCATATTCGGCCGCGAGTTTCGCCGCGACGGGCTTCAGATAATCGCCCGGATAAAGGCCTTCAGGAATCGCGCCGATATCCTCGCCCAGCGCTTCGCGGTATCGCATGTGCACCGACCGCGCGAGCACATCGACCTGCGCGCCCGCGTCGTTGACATAATATTCGCGCACGACATCGTGCCCGGCATATTCGAGCAGCGCCGCCAGCGCGTCGCCGACGACCGCGCCGCGGCAATGGCCGACATGCATCGGACCGGTCGGGTTTGCCGAAACATATTCGACATTTACGCGGCGACCTTCACCCGTGTTCGAGCGACCATATTCGCCCGCCTCGCCGTGGATCAGCGCAAGTTCGTCGCGCCAGCTGCCGTCAACAAGGCGCAGGTTGATAAAACCGGGGCCAGCGACGCTCGCCTCGGTCACCTCGTCCAGCGCGCCCAGTTCGGCAACGAGCAAGTCGGCGAGCGCGCGCGGGTTCATGCCCGCGGGCTTGGCGAGCACCATCGCGGCGTTGGTCGCAACATCGCCGTGCGCGGGATCGCGCGGCGGCTCGACGCTGATCGCGCCGCGATCGAGGCCTGCAGGAAGGGCGTCACGCGCAACAAGTGCATCGAGCGCGGCGCCGATATGGTCGGAAAAACGGCTGAACAGGGTCACGGCGGATCCTAGCTTTCATCGGAAAGAGTCTTGCGCGCGCCCTAGCCTAGCTTGGACAACGCGAAAAGCCCTGCGCCGCCGGATGGCGCCGCAGGGCGGAATGAAGCGAACGGCGCGGTGCCGTCGCCGAAACGCTTATCGTCGGACGTTATATTCGAGTTGTTCCTGCGTCAGCTGAAAGCCGACGAGCAGTTCGAAGCTGGCGCGCTGCACCGCGGCGCGCACTTCGGGAAGGCTGAGCGGATCGACAGCGGCGTCCTGATCGCCGGCCTTGCGACGACGGGTAATGCGTTCCTGGATATCGGCGGGCAGCGTCGCGGCCGCGCGGTCGACATAGGCGCCAGCCAGCCCGCGCCCGGTGCCGCGCACCTGGCCTTCGGGGAAAGTCACGGTTACCTGCCCCAGCCGCTTCGCAACCACGGCGGTCCCGCCCTGCACGACGGTGCTGAAATAGGGGATCGTCACGCTGCGCGCCGGGCCCGCATCGCGGCGGGTGGCGATGATGTCGAAGCTCGCCTGCTGATAGACTTTTTCGGCCTGATCGTTGCACTGCGGCGTCAGATTGGTGATCGAGGCCACGATGTCGACCGCGCTCGCGTCGCGGCTCGTGGCGGGGTCGAACAGCGTGATATCGCCTGTGTAGAGCGGCACCGCCACCGCCGGGCAGGCACTGCGCGTTGCGGTGATGCCGACACCGCCCCGGACATCGATCTCATCGTCCTTCGCGCAGCCCGCGACCAGCGTCACGGCCGCCGTGCCGCACAGCACGGTCAGAAACTTACGGGAAGGGAACGAAATGGACATCATGAGTATCGGGCTTTCCAAACAGGCGCGAGTGGTTCGGGACGGTCGAACCCGCTCCATGCGCGCCGCTTCTTATCGGTGGGATGAACAAGGCGCAACAGGACGAAGCCGCTTTACCAGCGGCGCCTTGCTGCGCTAGAGCGCCCGCGAGATGAATGCACCCCATCATATCGCCCCTGCGGGTGGCGGCGAAGCGGCGGAACTTCGGGTTTTGATCGCTGCACCCCGCGGCTTTTGCGCCGGCGTCGACCGCGCGATCCGCATTGTTGAACTGGCGCTCGAACGCTTTGGCGCGCCGGTCTATGTCCGGCACGAAATCGTCCACAATCGCTATGTCGTCGACGCACTGAAGGCCAAGGGCGCGATTTTCGTCGAATCGCTCGACCGCGTGCCCGACGGCGTACCGGTGGTGTTCAGCGCCCATGGCGTGCCCAAAGCGGTGCCGGCCAAGGCCGAGGCGCGCGGACTGGACTATATTGATGCGACCTGCCCGCTGGTGTCGAAAGTGCACCGCCAGGCGGAACGCGCGCACGAGAATGGCCGCCATATCGTCTTCATCGGTCACGCCGGGCATCCCGAGGTGATCGGGACGCTGGGTCAATTGCCCGACGGCGCGATGACTCTCGTCGAATCGGTCGACGATGTTGCCGGCCTGACGCCGCACGATCCCGAAATGCTGTCTTTCCTTACGCAGACGACGCTGTCGGTCGACGACACGCGCGATATTATCGCGGCGCTGCAGCACCGTTTCCCGACGATCAGCGGGCCGCGCGGCGAGGATATCTGCTACGCGACCTCGAACCGGCAGGAAGCGGTGAAGGCGATCGCGGGCGAATGCGACCGGATGATCGTGATCGGCGCGCCGAACAGTTCGAACAGCCTGCGCCTCGTCGAGGTTTCCGAGCGTATGGGCACACCCGCACATCTGGTCCAGCGCGGCACCGACATCGATCCCGCCTGGTTGTCGGACATCGGCACGCTCGGCATCACCGCGGGCGCCAGCGCGCCCGAGGAACTGGTGCGCGAAGTGATCAACGCGGTCGCGGCGTATCGACAAATCGTCGAGGATGTCGTCGTAACCGCCGAAGAAAACATGATTTTCAAGCTACCGCGCGGGCTCGAAGCGACGGCCTGATGGCGGTTTACACGCACGTCGAGCCCGACGATCTTGCCGCGCTCGTCGCCCGCTACGACATCGGAAGCGTGTTGTCGTGCAAGGGCATCGCAGAGGGGGTCGAGAACAGCAATTTCCTGCTCGAAACCACCGGCGGTCGCTTCATCCTGACGCTGTACGAAAAGCGCGTGCAGCAGGGCGACCTGCCCTTTTTCGTCGATCTGCTCGACCATCTGGCGAAGCGCGGCAGCCCGGTTCCGGCGATGATCCGCGACCGTGACGGCATCGCCGTCCAGCAGGTCGCGGGGCGCGCCGCCTGCGTGATCCAGTTCCTGCCCGGCATTTCGCTGACCAGGCCTAGCGCGGGCCAGTGCCAGGCTGCGGGTGTAGCCCTGGGGGCAATGCACAAGGCGGTCGCCGACTTTTCGGGGGCGCGCGAAAACAGCATGGGCCATCGCCATTGGCGCACGGTGGCGGATGCGACGGGCGATCTCGATGCAGTGATTCCCGGGCTTCAGGCGATCGTCGACGCCGAACTTGCGCATCTCGACGCGCACTGGCCGACCGACCTGCCGGCGCATGTCGTCCACGCCGACCTGTTTCCCGATAATGTACTCATGCTGGGTGAGCGGGTCACGGGCCTCATCGACTTCTATTTCGCGGCGACCGATTTTCGCGCCTATGATGTTGTGGTCACCCACGCATCCTGGACTTTTTCGACCGACGGCAGCCGCTGCGACACAGGACGCGCCGGCGCCCTGATGCGCGGCTATGCGCAGGAGGTGGCACTGAGCGACGCCGAAATCGCGGCGCTGCCCCTGCTGGCGCGCGGCGCATCGCTGCGGTTCCTCCTCACCCGCGCGCACGACTGGATCCACACGCCCGCCGATGCGCTGGTGACGCGCAAGGATCCGGCACCCTTCCTGGGTCGTCTGCGCCGCTACCAGGCCGACGACGCCGCCAGCCTGTTCGCCGCCGCATGAGCGAGGGCAGGACGGTGATCGTCGCCACCGATGGCGCGTGCAAGGGCAATCCGGGGCCCGGAGGCTGGGGCGCGGTGCTGCGTTGGGGCGATGTCGTGAAGACATTGTCGGGGGGCGAACCCGATACGACGAACAACCGCATGGAATTGATGGCGGCGATCGAGGCACTTGCGGCGCTGAAGCGCAGCTGCAACGTCGAACTGTCGACCGACAGCGTCTATGTCCGCGACGGGATCACCAAATGGGTGTTCGGCTGGCAAAAGAACGGGTGGAAGACCGCCGCGAAGAAGGCCGTCGCCAATGCCGACCTGTGGCAACGCCTCGTCGTCGAGGCGAAGCGGCACAAGATCGAGTGGCTGTGGGTCAAGGGCCACGCCGGCCACGGCGACAATGAGATGGCCGACAAGCTGGCCAGCGACGCGGCATTGGAAGTGGCGCGGGCGCGCTGAACGCCCGCGCCCGAACTCATTCGGCTTCGCGGACTTCCGCGCCGGGGCCGTTCTTCAGGATCGACTCGATGGCGTTCTTGGCGGATGCCTTGCTCGAATAGCCTTCGGTCCAGAAGATCGCTTCGCTATTATATTTGAAATAGGCGACAAATTCGCCGGCCTTGTTCTTCTTGATCTCGAAATAATGCGCCATCGGACCCTCCACTCATCGAGCCGTTCCGGGGGCGGAGCGGCCAAATCAATGATATACCGGCTATTTCGGGGCGCAAGCGGCTAGATATCAGCCGAAACGCGCGGGCGCGAACGGCGCGGGATCGACGCTGCCGATCGCGCCGCCCGGCAACGGCGCACCGATCTGCGCCGCGAGCAGGTCCGCAATCGCGGGGGAGGTCTGGATGCCAAACCCGCCCTGCCCCGCGCACCAGACAAAGCCCGGCTGGTGCGCGTCGGGACCGAAGACCGGCAGGCGATCAGGCGCAAAGCTGCGCAGCCCCCCCCATTTGCGCTCGACCGCGGCGATCGGCCAGTCGACGACCGATTGCAGCCTGTCGATCGCCAGCGCGATGTCGATCTCTTCGGGCGCCGCGTCGCACGGATCGCTCGGCGTCTCGTCGTGCGGGCTCAGCCAGATGCGTCCCTCGCTTTCGCCCTTGAAATAGAAATCGCCGCCGATGTGTCCGATCAGCGGCAGCGCGGCGGGGGTCGGGACGCCCAACCGGATCTGCGCCAGTGTACGACGATAGGGTTGGATACCGACCGGGGCCGCGCCGCAGCCAACCGCGATCCGGTCGGCCCAGGCCCCCGCAGCATTGACGATGACAGCGGCATGGATCGTCCCCTGCCCCGTTTCGACCGCCCATTCGCCCGACGTGCGCCGCGCGCTCACCAGCGGCGTCCGCACCGACAGCGACGCCCCGGCCCGCTTCGCCGCGCGCAGATAGGCCGCGTGGAGCCCGCCGACGTCGATGTCGCGACACGACGGCTCGAAGGCGCCGTCGCTCCACTCGGGCCGCAGGCCGTCGATCCGCCCGGCGAGTTCGGCGCGGGAAAGCCGCGATACCGAAACCCCCTGCGCCGCGAATTCGGCAACGAAATCGTCGACCGCTGCGGCCTCGTCGCGACGCCCGATCATCAGCGCCGAGCGCGGCGCGAGGAAAGGTCGATCCGAAAATTCGGGATCGGGGCGCGCGAGCGTGTCGAAAGAAGCGGCGGTCAGCGGCTGCACACCCACCCCGCCATAGCTTTCCTGCCAGAAAGCAGCCGATCGCCCCGTGGCGTGATAGCCGGGCATATCCTCCGCCTCGATCAGCATCACCTGCCGATACGGCGCGAGCGCGGCGGCGAGGCTCGCCCCGGCAATGCCGGCGCCGACGATCAGGACATCGGTGGAGGATGGCGGCGTCATGTCCCAGCCGCATATCGGCTGGCCCCGCGAATGCAAGCGGCAGCGGCGCGGCGGCGAACATGGTTACCATTTGGTAAGTCATGATGGCTAGGAAGCGGGCTTATGAACGGCACTCTTCCACAGCTGATCCTGGCGTCTCTGGGCGCGATCCTGATGATCTGTTGTGCGATCAGCGATCTTCGCTGGCGCGAGATTTCGAACGGCCTCAACGGCCTGATCGCAGCGCTGGCTATTCCCTTCTGGATCGCCGTCGGCTGGCCCTTGTGGCCCGATGTGCCCATGCAGATCGGTGCCGCACTGGCGGTTTTCGGCTTTTTCCTGTTGCTTTACATCGTGAACGCGATGGGCGCGGGCGATGTCAAAAATGTCTTCGCGGTGATGCTCTGGGTTCCGCTGCCGATCTTCATGCCGGCGCTGACGGTCATGGCACTCGCCGGCGCCGCCGTGTCGGGCGCCATGCTGATCTGGCTGATCGTGAAGCGGCCAGAGAAGAAACCGGAAGTGCCCTATGGGGTCGCAATTGCGGCCGCAGGTCTTTGGGCGCTTCACCAACAATCTGTCTCTTATACACATCTCCGAGCCCACGAGACACTGAGCGATCGCGT
>CAUUIU010000150.1:0-7420 GCA_963545025.1 uncultured Sphingopyxis sp.
CGCCGAACGAAAAGTGGTGAAATCGTGGAGGCCGATCAGCTGCTGCGCCGCCGCGTGCATCGCGTCGGCATCGAGCGGGCGGGCAACCTGCCATGACAGGCCCTTGTCCCACGTCAGCGGCGCGCGGCGGTTGACGATGCGATATTCATAGGCGCGCCCGATGCAGGCAAAGCGCGCGTGCCAGTCGTCGGCGACGATCTCGCAGCCCACAATCGCGATCGGTGCGGGGCGAAGCTGCGCGTTGAGCGCCTCGGTCAGCTTGAACGGGGTCAGCGGCTTGGCAATGTCGACATGCGCGCGCATCGCGATGGCATGGACGCCCGCGTCGGTGCGGCCTGCGCTGAACACCTGGACATCCTCGGCGGTGAAGCGGTGGATCGCCTCCTCGATCGTCTGCTGGACGCTGGGGCCATGCGCCTGCCGCTGCCAGCCCATAAAGGGGCGGCCGTCATATTCGATGGTGAGGGCGAAACGGGTCATCGGGAAATCATCCTGAAATTCGTCATGCCGGACTTGATCCGGCATCCATGAGGCTTGGCGCAGCTATGGACCCCCGATCAAGTCCGGGGTGACGAAAGGGGAAGGTGGATTGTCATGCGAGACGGGTGCCCGCCGGGATCGCGCGGCCGCGCAGCAACTCGCCGGTGTCCATCGCCGGTTTGCCGGCGCGCTGGATGCGCGCCGCGCGAATCGCGCCGGGGTTGCAGGCGATGGTGAGGTTATCGTCGAGCGTGACGCCGGGGGTGGCGCCCGCGACGGTGTCCGCCGGATGGACGACCTCGGCCGCCAGAATCTTGAAGCGTTCGCCGTCGAGTTCGAAAAAGGCGCCCGGCAGCGGGTTGAACGCGCGCACCTGCCGCTCGACCTGCACCGCGCTGGTCAGGAAATCGAGCCGCGCTTCGCTCTTGTCGATCTTGGCCGCGTAAGTGACGCCTTCGTCGGGTTGCGGCGTCGGCGGGAAGGCGTGGAGGTCGCTCAGCACCTTCGCCATCATCAGCGCGCCCATCTCGGCAAGTTCGTGGGTCAGGATGCCTGCGCTCTTGCCGGTCGCGGGCGTCGTCTCGATGAGCCGCATCGCGCCGGTGTCGAGCCCGATATCCATTTGCATGATCGTCACGCCGGTCTCGGCATCGCCCGCGAGGATGGCGCGCTGCACCGGCGCCGCGCCGCGCCAGCGCGGCAGGATCGACCCATGGACGTTGAGGCAGCCCTCGCGTGGCGCGTCGAGGATCCCCTGCGGCAGGATCAGGCCGTACGCGGCGACCACCGCGATATCGAGGTCGAGCGCAGCGAATTCGGCCTGCGCTTCCTCATTCTTCAGGCTTTTGGGCGTGCGGACGGGCAGGCCATGTTCCTCGGCCCAGACCTGCACCGGACTCTTTTGCAATTTCTTGCCGCGCTGCGCGGGGCGGGGGGGCTGCGTATAGACGGCCACGATCTCATGCCCCGCCGCGTGGAGCGCGGCGAGCGACGGCACCGCAAAGGGCGGCGTTCCCATAAAGGCGATGCGCATTGTCATTTCTTGCGCGCCGCTTAAGACCATCCGTCATGGCATCGCAAGAGATTGAAGCGCTCGTCCAGCAACTCGCCCGCCTGCCGGGCCTTGGTCCGCGTTCCGCGCGGCGTGCGGTATTGCACTTGATGAAGAAGCGCGAGAGCAGCTTCGCGCCGCTGCTCGCGGCGCTCCAGACGGTGTCCGAACGGCTGGTGACATGTGGCATTTGCGGAAATGTCGACACGCAGGATCCGTGCGCAATCTGCGCCGACCCGCGCCGCGATGCGCGGAGCCTGTGCGTCGTCGAGGAGGTGTCGGACCTGTGGGCGCTCGACAAGTCGCGACTGTTCCCGGGAAAATATCATGTGCTGGGCGGGCGGCTGTCGGCGCTGGAGGGCGTGCGGCCGCAGGACCTCAGCATCGATGCCCTCGTCGCGCGTGTCGCGGCCGGCGGGATCGACGAGGTGGTGCTGGCGATGAACGCGACGCTGGAGGGGCAGACGACCGCGCACTATCTGGCCGAGCGGCTGGAGGGCTATCCGGTGCGGCTGACCCAGCTGGCGCATGGTTTGCCGGTTGGGGGCGAGCTTGATTATCTCGATGAGGGAACATTGGCGCAGGCGTTAAGGGCGCGTCGGCCAGTGGGATGATGAAAGCCGTCCGCCAAGCTTATCTGAATATCCGCTGGTGGGTCGATCGTAGCATTGGCGATACGTCCGGCAACGCGAAGCTTGTGATGCTTGGACCGATCATCATTCCCATAGCAATAGTAGGGCCATTGGTCGGCGGTGACACGCCATTGGACCGCACTGTTCGAGTGGCGCCATTGCTTGTCTGGGCGGTTGTCTGGGCGATATTTTCAGCTTGGCGGGCGGTGCGCATGATGAAGGCGCGCACGGCCAAGGACGCACGTCACTACGATCGGGCCGGAAAATACGAACTGGCACCCGAATATGCCAACAGTGAAAGTGCGCTGAAAGCAAGGCGACGACGCAGGCGCACACGCTCAACCCCTTGACCCGGCGCCGCCTCGATCATACCTGCACGCCATGGCCTTACTCCCTATCATAGAGACCCCGGATCCCCGGCTGCGCGTCATTTCGAAGCCCGTCGAAACTTTCGACGCCGAGCTGAAGCAGCTGGTCGCCGACATGTTCGAGACGATGTACGACGCGCCTGGCATCGGGCTGGCGGCGATTCAGGTCGGGGTGGCGAGGCGCATCCTGGTGATCGACCTGCAGGAACCCGATCCCGAGGACGAAGAGGGCAAGCGGTTGATCCGCGAGCCGCGCGTCTTCATCAACCCCGTCTTTTCGGACGAGTCCGAGGAACATGCCGTCTATCAGGAGGGCTGCCTGTCGGTTCCCGAACAATATGCCGATGTGACGCGCCCCGCCGAGGTCACCGTCAACTGGCAGGACGAGGATGGCAAGCATCATCAGGAACGCATGACCGGCCTGATGGCAACGTGCATCCAGCACGAGCATGACCATCTTGAGGGCATCCTCTTCATCGACCATCTGTCGCGGCTGAAGCGCGAGATGGTGCTGAAAAAGCTGGCCAAGCTGCGCAAGGCCGCCTGACCGGCTTAGCCTGCGCCGGGCGCTTTCGGGCGCTGGACGAGGCTGACCAGAACAAACGAAATGATCATCAGCAGATACCAGCTGCCGAGTTTTTCGAACCCGACCATGTGCCAGCCGTCGTCCTGGCTGGGATAGGTCCAGGCGCGCGCGAAGGTGCCGATATTTTCGGCGAACCAGATGAACAGCGCGACCAGCCCCCAGCCGACGAGCAGCGGCATGCGGCGGTGGATGTGCAGCGGGCGGAACCACACCTGACAGCGCCAGAACAGCAGCGCCGTCGCTGCGAACAGGAACCAGCGGACGTCGTACAGCCAATGGTGCGCGAAGAAATTGACGTAGATCGCCGCTGCCAGCGCATAGCTCATCCAGACCGGCGGATAACCCGTGTAGCGGAAGTCGAAGATGCGCCAGACGCGAGCAATATAGCTGCCGACCGCGGCGTACATGAAACCCGAGAAGAGCGGCACCGCGCCGATGTGGAGCAGGCTCGCCTCGGGATATTGCCATGACCCCGCGGCGGTCTTGAACAGCTCCATCACCGTGCCGACGATGTGGAAGATCAGGATGACCAGCGCTTCCTTCGGCGTTTCGAGCCGGAAGGCGAGCATCGCGAGCTGGATCAAGACCGCGCCGATCGTGATCGCGTCATAGCGGTGGAGCGCCGCGTCTTCGGGCCAGAAGAGATGCGTGCCGAGCAATAGCGCGAGCATCAGGCCGCCGAACAGGCACGCCCAGCCCTGCTTGAAACCGAAGACGAGGAATTCGAGAAACCAGCCGCGCGGCCCCGACTCGACGGCCATCGCCTCCAGCCGCATGCGGACGGCATGGAAGCGCGACTGACTGCGCGGCGTGTCAGACATGCACGGCGACGTAGGCGATCAACAGCGCGGCGGGGAGCAGTAGCGCCTGCGCGAGGATTGTGCCCGCGAGGCGGCTCAGCGAGATCAGTGTGATCGCGCGGCGGAAATCGGCTTCGTCGACTTTGCCCTCGACCGCATCGTCGGTCATCACCGACAATTGCGGGTCGATGAAGGCGAACAGCAGGATCGTCGCGAAACCATTGATCAGCGCGGACAATTGTGACGCGGTAACGCGGAATTCGGGGGCAAGGTAGCCCGCGTAAAGCGACGCCACGACGCCAACGGCGAGCAGCGATTGGGCAAGGCAATTGGCGATCAGCACGCCCCAGCCGATCCCCTTGGGCATCCGCCAGCCGCGCAGGTGCGCGAGGCTGGGGACGCGCAGCGACCGGCGCAGCGTGCGCAGTCCGCTCGGGCTCATCGCCTTCAGCGCGAGCTTCGTTGTCGAGCGGTTCTCCTGATACCAGCCGATCGCCGCGGCGAACATGCGCTGGCCGGTGGGCACGAGCAGGATACCGATCAGCGTCGCGACGCTCGCCGCAGCGAGCACGAACTGCATGTCGATGAACAGCTGGGCGCCGCTGCCGTCGTGGATGCGCGTTTCGATGCGCTTGGCGAGGAAGGGGCCGAGAAAGCTGTTCGACGTGCGCGAGAAGAGCACGAGGATGTTGAACAGCGCGAACGACATGGCGATGCGCCGCGTGCGGACGCCGGCGATGCGGGCGGCATAAGCGAGCGCACCGATCAGATTGATGAAGCCCGTGAGCAGCAGGATGGTGACGAGGGGGAGGTCGATCATCTTCGCGCCCCTACACCGCGCCCGCGCTGCGTCAATGCTTTCGCGTCAGTTCGCGCGTCGCCTTGTCGAGCCCGTCGAGCGTCAACGGGTACATGCGCTCGTTCATCAGCTGTTTGATCAGCTTGACCGACTGGGTGTATCCCCAATGCGCCTCGGGGATCGGGTTGAGCCATACCGCGGCGGGATAAACATGCGTGATCCGCTGCAGCCAGACCGCGCCCGATTCCTCATTGAAATGTTCGACGCTGCCCCCCGGATGGGTGATTTCATAGGCCGACATCGACGCGTCGCCGACGAAGATCACTTTATAATCATGGCCGTATTTGTGGAGGATATCCCACATCTGATGCCGTTCGGACCAGCGGCGCTTGTTGTCCTTCCACACCCCTTCGTACGGGCAATTGTGGAAATAGAAGAATTCGAGATTCTTGAATTCGGTCGTCGCGGCGCTGAACAATTCTTCGCAGAGCTTGATGAACGGGTCCATCGACCCGCCCACATCGAGAAAGAGCAAAAGCTTGACCGCATTGCGCCGTTCGGGGCGCATCTTGATGTCGAGCCAGCCCTGCCGCGCGGTGCCGTCGATCGTGCCCGGAATATCGAGTTCGTCGGCCGCGCCCTCACGCGCGAACTTGCGCAGACGGCGGAGCGCGATCTTGATGTTGCGGGTGCCGAGTTCCTTGGTGTTGTCGAGATTCTGGAACTCGCGCTTTTCCCAGACCTTGAGCGCGCGTTTGTGCTTGCTCTCGCCGCCGATCCGTACGCCCTCGGGATTATAGCCCGAATTGCCGAAGGGCGAGGTGCCGCCGCTGCCGATCCACTTGCTGCCGCCCTCGTGGCGCTTCTGCTGTTCCTCGAGCCGCTCTTTCAGCGTCTCCATGATCTTGTCCCAGTCGCCGAGCGATTCGATCGCCGCCATTTCCTCGGGGGTCAGGAATTTCTCGGCCACCGCTTTCAGCCAGTCGGCGGGGACGTCGACGGGGTTCTGGCCGTAGTCGGAGATGATGCCCTTGAAGACCTTGTTGAACACCTGGTCGAAGCGGTCGAGCAGGCCCTCGTCCTTCACGTAGATGGCGCGGGAGAGGTAATAGAATTGCTCGGGGCTGCGGTCGATCACCTCGCGGTCGAGCGCCTCCAGCAGCATTAGATGCTCTTTCAGGCTGGCGGGAATGCCCGCGGCGCGAAGCTCGTCCAGAAAGCCGAAAAACATGGGGCAGGGGTATCGCGTCGCGGGCCCGGACGCAACTGCTTTACGTAAACGGAAAGCGGGCGCGAGTTGACCCCCCGTTAACCATTGTCCGGCATAGCATCGCGATCATTCAGGGACGTGGGCACAGCGATGAAATTCGATCCGATCAATCCGGCTGCACAGATACTCGACCAGTCGGTCGCCAGCGACTGCGGCGAACTTGCCGTGGGGTGCAGCGACGCCGCGGGCCGGATCAAGCGCGCGACCGACCAGATGGAGCGCCAGATCGGCGAACTCGGGCGGCTCGAGGAATATGTCGTCAGCCTGGAGGCCGACCAGCGCCAGATCGCCGATTCGACCGACGAAGCCAAACTACTCTCCGCGCGCGCATGCGAACAGCTCGATACCGGCGCGGAACGCGTCAATGCGGCGGTCAGCGAATTCCGCTCGGTGATCGACCTTGTTGCGCGGCTCGGCACGCATGTCACCAATTTCGCCGCGGTGATGGAACAGGTGCAGCAGGTCAGCCAGTCGATCGAACAGATTGCCAAGACGACCAACATGCTCGCGCTCAACGCCGCGATCGAGGCCGAGCGTGCGGGCGACGCCGGGCGCACTTTTGCCGTCGTCGCCGCCGAGGTGAAGAAGCTGGCGCAGAACACGCGCGGCGCCACCGACGAAATCCGCCGCAGCATCGGCAGTCTCGCGACCGAGGCGAGCGGGCTCGTCACCGAAATCCAGTCGGGGGTCGAACAGTCGAGCCGCGCCGAAGCGCAGTTCGAGACGATCACCGACGCGCTGCACGATGCGACGCACCTCGTCGCTTTGCTTGACGATCAGAGCGACCGTATCGCGCAATCGAGCGCGATGGTGCATGCGAATGGCGCAAAGGTGCGCGAGGCGATGGACCGCGTCGTGACCTCGGTCCGCGACAATAGTTCGACGCTCGACGGCACGCGCGATTCGATCCTGTCGATGGAGCATGTGTCGAACCGCATGTTCAACGCGGTGATCTCCGCGGGCGTTAGCCCCCAGGATTCGGCGATCGTCGAACTGGCGGCGAAGGTTCGCGACGAATTCGTCGGCCTCGCCGAACGGGCGGTCGCGCGCGGCGAACTGTCGATGGAACAGCTTTTCGACAGCAATTATGTGCGCGTGCCGAATTCGAATCCCGAACGTTTCCGTACCACGCTGTGCGACTGGGCCGACGCCAACTGGCGCCCGCTGTTCGACCGCATCGTTGCGAGCCATCCGGAGATCAAGATGTCGTCGGCGGGCGACATGAACGGCTTTCTGCCGACGCATATCACCGAATGCTCGCGCGCGCCGACCGGCGACCTCGAGCACGATACTGCGCACTGCCGCAACGGCCGCGTTCTGCTCGACGATACCGACATGGCGGCGAAGCGCAGCACCGCGCCCTTCTTCATGACCGTCTATCGCCAGGCTGTCTCTTATACACATCTCCGAGCCCACGAGACACTGAGCGATCTC
>CAUUIU010000151.1:0-7383 GCA_963545025.1 uncultured Sphingopyxis sp.
AGAGACAGGCTATGATCCGCCGTTCGACACGGCTACCGCGCTGCTCTGGCTGGGGCCGCTGGCGTTTCTGGGGCTTGGTGGCTGGCTGGCTTTCGGCCGGTTTCGCCGCGAAGCCGACGAGAGCGAGGACGCCGCATGATCTGGCTGTGGGTGATGCTCGCCGCGGCGCTGACGATCGCCGGAATTTTCTGGCTTGGCCGGTTGCCGGTGGCAGCGCGGCCGCTTGCGGGAGCGGCGGTCATGCTCGGGCTGGCGGGCTATGCGTTGCAAGGCCACCCGGCACTTCCGGGCAAACCGGTCGCCGAGGTCGCCGAGCCCGAAGGATTTGGCGAGGCGATCACCGACCGGCAACAGGGCATGGCCGACCGCTTCGGCCCGGCGGCGCAGTGGATCGCGATGTCTGACGGCTTGGCGCGGACGGGCAAGACCGAGCTGTCGGCCAAGACGCTGGAGAAGGGCCTTGAGAAATATCCCGACAATGTGGATCTGTGGGTCGGGTTGGGCAATGCGCTGGTCGCGCACGGCGGCGGCGTGATGTCGCCCGCGGCGGCGCTGGCGTTCGACGAGGCGGCGAAGCGCGATCCGACGCATCCGGGGCCGCCCTTCTTTGCCGGACTCGCGCTGGCGCAGAGCGGCGACCTGCGCGGTGCCGACGCGGTCTGGGGCCAGCTTCTCGCGCGCAGCCCCGCCGACGCGCCGTGGCGTCCCGACCTCGAAATGCGGCTGGCACAGCTTCGTCAGGCGATGGGGCCGCAGCTTCCGCTTGCCGAGCCGGTTGCCCCGTAGAATGCGTTCCGATTTGGAGCCTGTTTTATCGGCGTGGGCTCGTCTAAAGGCCTGCAATGACTGCTGAGTCGCAAGAGGGCGCAGGCGGCGCAGGGAGCGCTCCGACCACCGCCGCCGAAACGGCCCATTACGGCCACGGACATCATAGCGATGGCAAGCTGAAGCTTGCCGTCGGTGCCGTCGGCGTGGTGTTCGGCGACATCGGCACGAGTCCGCTCTATGCGTTTCGCGAGACCTTTGCCGGGCATCATCCGATCGAGGCCGACCAGCTGCATATCTACGGCGTGCTGAGCCTCGTCTTCTGGTCGATGATGCTGGTTGTGACGTTCAAATATGTGCTGACGATCATGAAGGCCGACAACAAGGGCGAGGGGGGTAGTCTTGCTTTGCTCGCGCTGATCAGCCGGTCGTCGGGCGAAAAGCGCTGGACCTGGCCGATCATCTTGCTCGGCGTGTTCGCGACCGCACTTTTCTATGGCGACAGCATGATCACCCCTGCGATGTCGGTGCTCTCGGCGACCGAGGGGCTGAGCTATGTCAACAAGGGGTTCGAGCCCTATATCGTGCCGATCGCGCTGGCGATCCTGATTGCGCTGTTCGCGATCCAGGCGCGTGGGACGGCGAAGGTCGGGGCTTTGTTCGGCCCGATCATGCTGCTCTATTTTCTGATGCTCGCGACGCTGGGCGTCATGCACATCGTCGAACATCCCGGGATCATCCTCGAAACGCTGAACCCGATGAATGCCCTGCGCTTTTTCTATATCGACGGATTTACCGCCTTCATCGCGCTGGGCGCGGTCGTGCTGGCGGTGACGGGCGCCGAGGCGCTTTATGCCGACATGGGGCATTTCGGGCGCGGGCCGATCGGGATCAGCTGGCTCGTCTTCGTCCTGCCCGCATTGATGCTCAACTATATGGGGCAGGGCGCGATGGTGCTCGAGGCCGAAATCGGGCCGCGCGCCGACCTGATCGCCGATCCCTTCTTCCAGATGATGCCCGACACATGGCAGGTGCCCGTCGTCATCCTCGCGATTCTCGCGACGATCATCGCGAGCCAAGCGGTTATCTCGGGCGCTTTTTCGCTGACCCAGCAGGCAATCCAGCTCGGCTTCATGCCGCGCCTGCGCGTCGAGCACACCAGCGCGTCTGCAGCGGGGCAGATCTATATCCCGATGGTCAACTGGGGGCTGATGGTCATGGTGATCATCCTCGTCCTCTTCTTCGGATCGTCGAGCAACCTCGCCGCAGCCTATGGCATTGCGGTGACCGGTGCGATGTTCATCGACACCTGCCTGCTGTCGGTTGTGCTCTTCACCTTGTGGAAATGGCCGGCGTGGAAGGCGCTGCCGGTGCTGGCGGTCTTCTTCATCGTCGATATCGCCTATTTCGGCGCGAATCTGATCAAGGTGCCCGACGGTGGCTGGGTGCCGCTGGCGATCGGCCTTACCATCTTCACGCTGCTCACGACCTGGTCGCGTGGGCGCAAGCTGATGCAGCAGGAAATGGCCGAAGGCGCGATGCCGATCCCGGTGTTCGTGAAGTCGGCGGCGAACAGCGCGACACGCGTACCCGGCACCGCGGTGTTCATGACGTCGAGCAGCGATGGCGTGCCGCACGCGCTCCTCCACAACCTCAAGCACAACAAGGTACTGCACGCGCGGATCATCCTGCTCACGATCAAGATCGCCGACGTGCCTTTCGTGCCGGAGGAGAAATTCTGCCTGCTCGAGGATCTGGGGCAGGGGTTCCACCGGCTCGTGCTCAACTATGGCTTCATGCAGCCGATCGACGTGCCCGAGGCGCTGACCCGCGTCACAAGTTGTGGCGGCGAGTTCAAGATGATCGAGACAAGCTTTTTCCTGTCGCGCCAGACGCTGATTGCGGCGAGCAAACCTGGCATGCCGATCTGGCGCGAAAAGCTGTTCGCTTGGATGCTGCGCAATTCGGAAAGCGCGATGGAATATTTCCGTCTGCCGACCAATCGTGTGGTCGAATTGGGGAGCCAGGTCGCGATCTAGCGCGCCGCTCTGCGGGTTAACTTTCCGACATTTTAGAATAAGCGTTTGAACATTGCGGCAAGTCTTGCGATGCTTGGGGCGACAGACAAAGGTCGACCAGCCCATGAATGTCGCCAGTGCCGATGCCCATATCCTGCCGGTTCCACCCGAACCCTTTGCCCTGATCGTCGGGCCGGCGTTGCAGCGCGCGGGCGCCGATGCGCTGGAGCAGGCGATTCGGCGCATCGGGCTGCGCCCTCAGCGGGTCGAGGGTGACGACCGCGACGAACGGGTCGGGATGCCGGGCTTTCGGTTGAGCTTTGGGGCCCTGTCAGTGCTCGCTGGACCGGCGACCAACACCGCGCTTGATGCGGCCGACCCGGCCCATCCCTCGACCAGCCTGCTCGCCGCGAGTCTGCCGCGCGATTGGCGGACGGGTGGCCAATGCTGGGTGTTCGTCCCCGAGGAGGGCGCCGGGCAGGCGCAACCCGAAGACCGGCCGACGCGGATGCGCGAATTTTTCAAGATGATGGTGCTGCTGATCGACCTGTTCGACGCCAGCCACATCTTCTGGTCGCCGGCGAAGCTGTGGTCGGACGCCCAGCAGTTCCGCGCCTCGGTTGCGGAAATGCTGGTCAGCGGCATGCCGCCGGTGCTGCATCTGGTGGCATTCCGTCGCCACGACACGGGACAGGGCGACAGGGTCGGCACACGGGGCCTCGCGCTGTTCGCGGGACAGGAACTGGAGGGCGAGTTGCCCGGCGGCTGGACGGTAGCCGAGATGGTCAAGCGCCTTGCCCGGCTGGCGCTCGACATCATGCTCAACGGTCCGATCGGCGGACCCGAGCGCGTCCGCGGGTTGGATCCGGACGAATGGGTCACGCTGTCGCCGCAGGCCGCTAGCGGCGGGCGGTCGCTGGTTCTGGTCGAGTTTGGCAGGGGCCATTGAAGCACCGCGGGTGGCAGGGGGCGCCCCCGCCGCGCGCGGGTTTCCAGCGTCACCATCTGGTCCCCATCGCACTGCTGCAACGGCCGCAAATGGCGGCGATGTTCGAGCAACTCCGCGACGAAGGCTTCGCGCTCCAGCATTTCGGGCGCAATGGGCTGGTGCTGCCCGCTTGCGAACAGGTGGCGATGTTGTCGGGCCATGCGCTGCACCGCGGACCGCACCACGGCTACAGCGATGTGATCGCGGCGCGCGTCGAGCAGGTGCGGGCGCATTTCGCGATACAGGCGCTGGCAGATATCCGTGCGGCGCGGCGCACCGCGACGATGCGGCTATGCCTGTTGCAGGATGCGATGCGGCGCGCGCTGACCGACCGCCACGGCGGCACCTTTTGGCTCAACCGTCGCGATCCAATGCGGCTGTTCCTCGATCGGCCCTATCTCGACGATGCGATCGACCGGATGTTCGGAATGGTTACAGCCTGACCTTGGCTTCGAGTTCGCGGCGCGCGGCGAGATATTGCGCTTCGAGTTCGGCTACGAAGTCGGCGACCGGGCGCACTGCGGTGACCGGGCCGATGCCCTGGCCCGAACCCCAGATGTCTTTCCACGCCTTGACCTTGGTGTTGCCGCCGGACCCGAAGTTCATCGTCTTGAGGTCGCCTTCGGGCAGATTTTCGGGATCCATGCCCGCGGCGACGATCGACTGGCGCAGGTAATTGCCGTGCACGCCGGTGAAGAGGTTCGAATAGACGATATCGCCCGCGCGCCCTTCGACGATGCCATTCTTGTAGCTCTCTTCGGCATTGGCCTCCGCCGTCGCGATGAACGCGCTGCCGATGTAGGCGAGGTCGGCGCCGCACGCCTGCGCGGCGAGGACCGAGCGGCCGTGGCCAATGGCGCCCGACAAGGCGATCGTGCCGTCGAACCATTCGCGGATTTCCTGGACCAGCGCGAAGGGTGACTGGCGCCCGGCATGGCCGCCGGCGCCCGCCGCTACGGGGATCAGACCGTCGGCGCCCTTTTCGATCGCCTTGCGGGCAAAGCGGTCGTCAATGATGTCGTGAAGCGTGATGCCGCCCCAGCTATGCACCGCCTGGTTGAGCTCCTCGCGCGCGCCGAGTGAAGTGATGGTGATCGGCACCTTCCACTTCGCGCAGGTCGCGATATCCTGTTCGAGACGGTCGTTCGATTTGTGGACGATCTGGTTCACCGCATAGGGCGCCGAGAGGCGATCAGGATTGTCGCGGTCCCACGCCGCGAGTTCCTCGGTGATCTGGTGCAGCCATTCGTCGAGCAACGATTGCGGCCGAGCATTGAGCGCCGGGAAGCTGCCGACGACGCCGGCTTTGCACTGCGCGATGACCAGTTCGGGGCCCGAAACGATGAACAGCGGCGAGCCGATGACCGGCAGGCGCAGACGGTCGAAAATGGGGGGAAGGGCCATGAATCAGTCTCTCCAGTTGCGGTTTGAAACTGACCTTAACGTAAAGGGAAAGGCGCGCAAGGGGAGATATACGAAGGTTCGGTCGCTTCAATCGGCGCAGTAGCGATCGCGCTCAACAACCTATGGGCGTGACGCGCCGGCCTTGATTGGGGCGGGTCGACGCGACATGATGCGCCGATGCCGGCGAGTTTTGACACCATTGGCGATGAAGCACAGCCGCTGTGCATTTTCGACGATTTCGCGCCCGACCCCGACGTGCTGCGCGCGACGGCTGCCGCGGCGACTTTCGAGGCCGCGCTTCATCATTATCCCGGCGTACGCGCGGCGCTGCCGCCCGCCTATCTGGAGATGCAGCTGCCGCCGATCGCGATAGCGGTGGCCGAGGCGTTTGGGCGGCGCGGGCCGGTGACCGTGATCGACGCAAGCTTTTCGATCGTATCGACCCCGGCCGAGGCGTTGCAGATCGCACAGCGCCTGCCGCATGTCGACGCCTTCACTCCCGACCGCATCGCGCTCGTCCATTATCTGGCGCCCGCCGACGGTGACGGAACGGCCTTTTTCCGTCACCGCGCGACGGGGTTCGAGACGATCGGCGAGGAGCGCCGCGAACTCTATTTCCGCCATCTCGACACCGAGCTGCGCCACCGCGGCCCGCCGCCCCCCGCCTATGTTGCGGGCGACACGCCGCTGTTCGAATGTGTGCGCGTGGTTTCGGCCCGCTACAATCGGGCGCTGCTGTACCGGAGCACGAACCTGCACAGCGGGGCGATTTCTGCCGATGCGCTGTTGTCGCCCGATCCACGGATCGGGCGCCTAACTGTGACGGCGTTTTTGTCGGTTGGGTGACGCGCGCTAGGCGCCCACCAACCCCGGCACCGCCCGCGGCCGCCTATCCGGCCCCACCGCGACAAAGATAAACACCGCCTGCGTGACCTTGTTGTCCTCGTCGGCATGGCGATCACGCGCCCAGGCTTCGACCTCGACGTGCATCGACGTGCGGCCGACTTTGACGAGGCGCCCGAATACGGACACCTCGTCGCCGACGAAGACGGGGCGGTGGAAGGACATGCCTTCCACCGAGATCGTCACCGCGCGGCCGCGTGCGTGGCGCGAAGCCACGGACGAGGCGGCAAGGTCCATCTGCGCCATCAGCCAGCCGCCGAAAATATCGCCATAGACATTGGCGTTGGCGGGCATCGCGGTGACGCGGACGGCGGGCTGGCCGCCGGGCATTGGACCGTGATCAGTTGGCATCATAGGCCCCCTTGATCCGCGCCTTCGTGCGCATCGCCTGCGCGGCGGCAACCATCGCCGTCAGGGCTGGGCGGACCTCGTCCCATTTGCGCGTCTTGAGCCCGCAGTCGGGATTCACCCAGATCTGCTGCGGGGAGACATGCTTGCCGGCGAGAGTGAGGAGGTCGGTCATCTCGCGTTCGGCCGGGATGCGCGGGCTGTGGATGTCGTAGACGCCGGGGCCGACCTCATTGGGGTATGCGTAGCTGGCGAAGGCGTCGAGCAGTTCCATCTGCGACCGCGCAGTCTCGATCGAGATGACGTCGGCGTCCATCGCACCGATCGCGCGGATGATGTCGTTGAACTCCGAATAGCACATATGGGTGTGGATCTGGGTGTCGTCGCGGACGCCGCTCGCAGTGATGCGGAAGCTTTCGACCGCCCAGTCGAGGTAGTGCTGCCACTCCGAACGGCGGAGGGGGAGGCCTTCACGCAAGGCCGCCTCGTCGATCTGGATTATGGCGGCGCCTGCCCCCTCCAGGTCCTGCACTTCGTCGCGGATCGCGAGGGCGATCTGGCGGCAGCTCGTCTCGCGCGGCTGGTCGTCGCGGACGAAGGACCAGTTGAGGATGGTGACGGGGCCGGTGAGCATGCCCTTCACGGGCAAGTCGGTCTGGTCCTGCGCAAAGCGCCACCAGTCGACGGTCATCGCCCGGGGGCGCGAGACGTCGCCGTAGAGGATCGGCGGGCGGACGCAGCGCGAACCATAGCTTTGCACCCAGCCAGCGCGGGTGAAGGCGAAGCCGGCGAGCTGCTCGCCGAAATATTGCACCATGTCGTTGCGTTCGAACTCGCCATGGACGAGGACGTCGAGACCGATTTCCTCCTGCCATTTGACCGCGGCGCGCGTTTCGACGCGGAGATACTGCTGTCTCTTATACACATCTGACGCTGCCGACGAAGCTAGAAGTGTAG
>CAUUIU010000152.1:0-7360 GCA_963545025.1 uncultured Sphingopyxis sp.
TCGGGCTGGCCGAGCAGGAAAATCTGCAACAGCGAATGGCCGCCGAGCTGGAAGTTCGACAGCATGCGCAGCTCTTCGAGCGCCGAGATGGCGAGATTCTGCCCCTCGTCGACGATCAGCAGCGTGCGGCGGCCGGCGCGGGCCTGTTCGCGCAGATATTGCTCCATCGACCGCAGCAGTTCGGCCTTGCTCTGGCCTTCCCACTCGATGCCAAACTGTTCGGCGACGAGGCGGAGCAAATCGTCGCCCTCGACCTGTGTCGACACCAGCTTGACCGCGGTCAGGCGGCTGGGGTCGATCGTGTTCATCAGATGGCCGACGAGGGTCGTCTTGCCCGCACCGACGTCGCCGGTGATGACGATGAAGCCCTCACCCTGCGCGAGGCCATAGCCGAGGTAGGACATCGCCTTGCGGTGGGTGCCGCTCTCGAAATAGAAATGCGGATCGGGCGTCAGCTGGAACGGGCGTCCGGTGAAGCCATAGAACTGATCGTACATCGTAAAATTCCTGTCTGGGATCAGAAGTTGTAACGCAGTCCCACCAAAGCCGATCCGATCAGTTCGCTGTTGAAGCCGTCCTGATCGAAGGCGTTCAGGCTGGCGGCCGCCGTACCGGACAGGCCGCGCCAGAAGCGCCGCGAATAATAAGCCGAAAGTCCCGCCGACTGAACGTCGCCGGCCCCCGGCGCGCCATTGTCGAAATAGTTGAGATAGCCGGTGATCGCGACATCCGAATCGCGGTCGAGCTGACGCCCGGCGGTCATGAAGAGATAGTAATTCTCGTCGGTGATGCCGTTGAGCGACGCGATCGGCGACGTCGCCGGCACCAGCAGGCGGCGGCGGTCGTAACCGGCCCCGACGCCATAGTTCCAGCCGCCGAAGCGCGACGACAGCGTCGCCTGGACGCCGCTGTTGCGGAACTGCGCCGACGTCGTGCCGCCGCCGAGCTGGTTGCCAAGGCAGCCGCCGCCCTGTTCGCCAAAGACGCAGGGATTGATGTCGCCGCTGATCGGGTTGCGCGTCGGGTCGAACTGCGTCGGCAGGGCCGATAGCCCGCCCGACAGGCCGCGGCCAAAGCTCGACAGGCCGTCATAGACGCCGACCACCACCGTCGTCGCATGATTGGCGCGATAGGTGAAGCTGCCGGTGTAGATGGTATCGCCATAGCGGCGGCCGACCTTGGCGGTCAGCGAGGTGCGGCGGTTCGGTTGCCACATCACCCCGGCGTCCCAGATCAGCCCGTCGGTGTCGAACGACAACAGGCGCGGGCTGGCGGGATCGGTGACGAAGCGGCCGCTCGCATCGCGCACGGGAACGCCATTGGCGTCTACCACGGGCGCGCGTTCGCTGATCTCGACATCTTCATATCCGACGCCCCCGAGCAGCGCGAGCGTGGGGCCCACGGGCACGGTGATGTCGGCGCGAGCGTATTTGCCGTCGAAACGCTGGTCGAGCTGACTCGCATCCTCGCGTTCCCAGCCGCCCGACACCTGCCAGCCAAAGGGCAGATCGCCGGGCTTCGCGCCGACGCTCGCCCAGGCGACATGGTTGGTCGAGCTGTCGAACAAATCCTGTTCTACTGCACCCGGCGGCAACACTGCGGGCGTGTCGACATCGACCTTGGTATAGCCGAAGCGATAGCCGGCGCCGACGTCGAGCCCGCCGATGCGCCGCGCAAAGGTCGGGCCGGCATAGAGCGAATAAAGGTTCGCCGAATTGGTCGCATTGCCGATGAACAGCCCGCTGTTCGCGCCGCGGCCGTCGGCGCTCGAGCGCGTCGCGAGCGCGCCGCCTTCGAGATTGAAGCCGCGCGCGGCTTCGAGGCGGCCGCGCACCAGGCCGCTTATGATATCGTCGTCCTTCATCCCGCCCGACAGGCCGAAGCGATGCTCGTAGCGGACCGACGCGGCGAGTTCAGCACGTCGCGTCGAGATCGACGCGTCGACCCCGGCGGCGAGAGTCGTATAGGTCAGAACATCGTTGTCACCGCCCTTGAGCCGCGCGGTCAGCACCTGCCCGACCTCGAGATAGGGGCTGACATCGACACGGCGCTGCGCACGGCGGCGTTCGGCGCGGCTCGCGCGGCGCCCTTCCTCGGCAGCGGGGGCGCCCGCCGACGGTGTATCGCTCGCGCCCTGCCCGGCTTCCCCCGAAAATTGAGCGTGCGCGCCCGTCGCCGTTCCGGCGAGCAGCAGCGCCGCCAGCGTCCCAACATGACGCAAGCTGGTTTTGGTGCGCATGATCACGCGCCTCCCTGTCCGTAATAGGTGCCGAAGCGGCGGCCGCCCGGCGAAAATTTCACTCCGTTGAGGAGCAGCTGGATATGCGGGCATGCGCCCATCAAGCCGATCGCGTCGCGCAGCGAGCTTTCGAGCGTTTCGTCGGCGCGCACGACCATGATCAGCTGCCCGACATGCCCCGCGAGCACGGCGGCCGGCGACGCCGCAAGCACCGGCGGCGAGTCGAGAATGACGATGCGGCCCGGCGCCCCGGCCTCGATCTGCGCGAGAAGCGCCTCGGTCCGCGCCGATGCGAGCAATTCGGTGTCGTGCGTGTGCTGCGTCCCAGCGGGCATCACTTTCAGGCCCGGAATGTCGGTCTGGATCAGACAGTCGCCAAGTGGCAGCGTCGGATCGGCGAGCGCGTCCATCAGACCGGGGCCGTCCGCCAGCCCCAGCGCCGCAAGCACACTCGGCTTGGCAATGTCGGCGTCGATCAGCAGCACATCATGATCGGCCTCGACCGCAAGGCTCAGCGCCAGATTGACCGCAGAGAAGGTCTTGCCCTCGCCCGGATTGGCCGAGGCGATCAGCACGCGGTGGCCGCGCGGCAGGATCGGGCGATTGCCGACGCCGCCGAAATTGCGGATCAACTCGCGCTTCACGATGCGATATTCTTCGGAGATGCCGGTGACCGGCGCACCGGGCACCACCATGCCGCGCGCCGCGAGCTTGTCGCGGTCGATGCGGCCCTGGCGCGTCGGCACGATGGCGGGCGCTGTGCGGGCGATCTCTTTGCGCGGCGACGGCTTCACCGGCGCAGGCTCGACCGCCGGCGCGGCCTCGACGACGGGTTCGGGCGGCAGCACTTCGGCCTGCGGCGTCTCCGCGGCAGGCTCGGCCTTGGGCTTCTTCGCCTTCTTCTCGGGCTCGGGCGGCAGGCTCGACACGTCGATCGTCGGCGCATTGGCCGCAGGATCCAGGCCGAACATGTCGGCGGCGCGTTCGAGCAGCGAGGGCGGACGCTTGACTTTGCGTTGGTCGTTCATTTTCTCGTCCTCCGTCACGCTACCATGCCGCGCTGGACGAACTCGGCGACCAGCAGCAGCGCATAGAGGCCAACGAGCGCCCCGGCGCCGCTGGCCAGCCAGACGAGCCTTTTCTTGCGTTCGACATGACGCTCCGGCGTCACGACTTCGGTAATCGATCCAATGACGGGCAGACCGCTCGCGCGTTCGAGCTTCGCCGCGGTGGCGTAGCTGGTGCGCACCTGCGACAGTGCAAAGGCTGCGCCGACCCCGCCGCCGATGCCGACCAGCAGCACAAGCGTCAGGAACAGCGGCCGGTTCGGCGCCGCCGGGCTGGTCGGCTTGGTCGGCGGGTCGAGCAATTCGATCTTGATCGCGTCGGTTTCGGTCTGGACGTCGCCGCGCATACGCACCTGTTCGCGCTGGGCGAGCAGTTTGTCATATTGCGCCTTGAACGCGGTATATTCGCCGTTGATCCGGTCATATTCGGCGGCGATTCCGGGATTCTGGATCTGCTGCGCGGTGATTTTGGACACGTCGCCCATCAGCTGCCCCTTGCGCGCCGACAGCGCGCTGACCGTCGCCTGGCGTTCGGCGCGCATCGCGGCGAGCGAGGCATAGGCCGGGTTCTGCGTATTGCCGCCGCCCCCGCCGCCTGCGCCCTCGCGGTCGGCGATGGCCTTCAGCGACGCGATCTGGCTCTTCAACGCGATGACGTCGGGGTGCGCATCGGTCAGCCCGCGCGCGCGCATCGACGAAAGCTCGCTCTGCGCGCCGGCCAGCTGCTGGCGCGCCACGCCGCCGCCGACCCCACCCATGCCGGGCACGTTGATCGTCGCGGGGGTCGAGGCCATCTGGCCGTTTGCTGCCGCAAGCGCGGCCTGCGCCGCGACGAGCTGGCTGTCGATCTGGTTGATTTCGGCGCGCGCCGCCTCGACGCGCTGCGCCGGCGAGCCGACCCCGCCGGGAATCAGTCCTATGTTCTGCGCCTCGAAGGCCGCACGGCGCCCCTCGACCTCGCGCAGCGCCTTTTCGCGATCGGCGATCTGTGAATCGAGGAATTTCAGCCCCTCGCGCGTGTTCATCCGTCCACCGCGCAGCTGATCGTCGCGGAACACGGTGATCAGGCTGTCGAGCACGCCGGAGGCCAGCTTGGCATTGTCGGCATCCGACAGGCTGCCAACGCCAACCGACGAAGTAATCTCAAAGATATTATCTTGTTGCGGGACAACCTTGATGTTCTTTTGGAGCATTGCGACCGCGCCGGCCTTTTCGCGCTCGTTGGCGCCCGCGGGGAGCAGCCCCGTCGTCACAGCGACTTTTTCGAGGTTTCGCGCACTGGTCAGCGTCTCACGGATTTGGTCGATGCGCTGGCCGCCGCCAAAACCGCCGGGCGTTCCATCGTCGGGCAGGATTTCGTTGATATCGACGAGCAGGCGCGCGCGGCTGTCATAGCGGTTCGGGATCGACGCGATCGCCAGCCAGCCGAGGATACAGATGCCCCAGGCGACGCCGAGCACGAGCCACCGGCGCGTCCAGACGCTGTGCAGCGCCACCCGGAATTCGTCGTAGAGGCCGTTCATCTTGTCTCGTCAATCCTTGGCAAAGGGCTTGTTTATATGCTGTCCGGCCGCGTCAGAACATGCTTTCGGGAATGATGATCACATCGCCTGGCTGCAACCGGACGTTCGCCTTGATGTCGCCGCGCTTGATCAGGTCGTTCAGGCGCAGGGCGAATTCCTGCTGCTTGCCGCTACCCTTGTCGTAGCGGACGAGGCGGGCTTTGTTGCCCGCCGCATATTCGCCGAGGCCGCCGACCGCGATCATCGCATCGAGCACGGTCATATTGGCGCGAAAAGGGATCGACGCGGGCTTTTCGGTTGCGCCGACGACCCGCACCTGCTGCGAGAAGGTGCTGTTGAAGCTGGTGACGATCACGCTGACGATCGGGTCGGTGATATATTGGCTGAGCTGGAGCTTGATGTCCTGCTGCAGCATCGTCGGCGTCTTGCCGACCGCGGGCATGTCGGTGATCAGCGGCGTGGTGATGCGGCCGTCGGGGCGCACCTGCACCTTGCCGCCGAGTTCGGGGTTGCGCCACACGAAGATCTGGAGCTCGTCGAGCGGCCCAATAATATATTCCTCGCCCGGCCCTTCCTGGTTCTGGACGAAGGTTGCGCTTGGCAGCTGCGGCGCGCTGCCCGTCGAACCCATGCAGCCCGTCAATGCGGTCGCGGCAATGCCCGAAACCAGCGCGGCGCGCGCGGCACGAAGCGAAGCGGAGGAAGCCATATTCAGATCACCTTTCGAGCGCCAGCCGACCGTCGCGGCGTAAAACCTTACCACGACAGCCAATGCGTCAGGGTCAGCCTTGCTCGAAAAGGGTGAACATACCGTTAGTATTGGGATAGGTTCGAACCGCGCCCGTCTGATACTGTGCCATAGTGGAACAGAAATATTGCCTCAGACGAGCATCTCGCGCGCTGGGCCCTGCCCCAGGAAGGTCGCCGGACTTGCTGACGCCCCATAGGCGCCCGCCTGAAAAATCGCAACAAGATCACCGACATCGGCGCGCGGAAGCGCCACCTGATCGCCCAGCCGGTCGAGCGGGGTGCAGAGGCAACCGACCACCGTTGCCGTCTCGGCCGGCTCGGCGCCGAAAGCGTTGGCTATCGCTATGGGGTAATTGCGGCGAATGACGGTGCCGAAATTGCCGCTCGCGGCGAGCTGGTGATGCAAACCGCCGTCGGTGACAAGGAAGGTTTCGCCATGGCTCGTCTTCCGGTCGATGATGCGGGTCAGATAGACGCCGGCCTCGGCAACGAGCCAACGCCCGAGTTCCATCGCGAAGTGGCTGCCCGCCAGCACCGCGTCACGCGCCGCGAGTGTTTCACCCAGCGCTTGCCCCACCGCGACAGCATCGACCGGCTTGTCGCTCGGAAAATAGGGCACGCCCATGCCCCCACCCAGATTGACGAGCGGCGGGGTGGCGCCAATCTCGTCCGCCAGCCGCGCGGCTAGCGCGACGGTCTGCGCCTGGGTTTCCGCAATCGCGGTAGCGTCAAGCGCCTGCGATCCTGCGAAAATATGGAAGCCCTGCCAGTCGGCGCCCGATGCAATCAACCGCCGCACCAGCGCCGGAACCTCAGCGGAATCGACACCGAAGGGCTTGGCGCCGCCGCCCATCTTCATGCCCGATCCCTTGAGGTCGAAGTCGGGATTGACCCGCACCGCGAGGCTGGGCGTGAGGCCCAGGCGGGCGGCGATCGAGAGCGCGCGCGTCGCCTCGCCCGCGGATTCGAGATTGAGCGTCGCCCCGGCTTTGATCGTCGCTTCAAGCTCGCGGTCGCGCTTGCCGGGACCGGCAAAGCTGATGTCGCCCGCCGCCATTCCGATCGCCAGCGCGGCTTTCAGCTCGCCCCCCGATGCGACATCGAACCCGTCGACCAGCCGCGCCATGAAGGCAAGCAACGGCGCATAGGGGTTCGCCTTCATCGCATAATGAAGCTGCACCTCGGCAGGCATCGCCGCACGCCATTCGGCGACGCGCGCCGCGAGCATCGCGCTGTCGTAAACGAACAGTGGCGTATCGCCCGCCGCATCGACCAGCGCCTCGGCGCGGTCGCCGCCGATCAGCAACATGCCGTCGTCGTCGGCCAAAAAGCCCGGCGGGATCGGGCCGTGCGGCTTCATGCCGCCACCTTGGGCGCCCAATCGGCCGCAATCGCCACGCGGTCGAGCTTGCCGTTCGGATTGCGCGGCAGTTCGCCCCGCCATTCGATCGCCTGCGGCTGCATGAAATTGGGCAGGTTCTGACGCAGGTAGGCGGCCAGACCTTCCTCATCCGTCCCGCCATCCTTGCCGCGCACAATCAGGACGATGGCCGCTCCGATCCGTGCATCGGGCACTCCGAAGGCTACGGCTTCGTAGATCAGCCCCGACGCCACTGCGACATCCTCGACCTCGGTCGGGCTGACGCGGTTGCCCGCGGTCTTGATCATCGCATCGTCGCGGCCGACGAACGTAAGGAGGCCATCGGCATCGCGGCGCACCGTATCGCCCGACCACACTGCGGTGCCGCCATAGCGCGACACGGCCGGCGCGGGCTTGAAAC
>CAUUIU010000153.1:0-7347 GCA_963545025.1 uncultured Sphingopyxis sp.
GCTCAGTGTCTCGTGGGCTCGGAGATGTGTATAAGAGACAGGGGCAATTCGATGGGCTGGTACAGCGCGCTCGCGCTCGGCGGCGCCGTGTCGGTCGCCGACGGCTTCCGCATCTCGAACGCCATGGGCCTCAACAGCCAGACCCACGGTCCCGGCGGGCAGATCCTTCTGCAGGTCGTCGACGAGGACTGGCGCCCGGTCCCGGGGCTCCGCGACCGGCTGCTCGATCTCGTGGCGAACATCGCATCGCGCCCCGGCCACGACCTCGCGCTCTCGATCGACCTCGCGGGCATGCTCGTTCTTGCGGGCAATGAGGAAGGTCTCGCCGCGCTCCTCGCCGAAGCGCCCCCGACCCCCGGCCGCGATCCGCTCCGCCTGGCGGGCCACGGCCCGTTCCACACCCCGCTGATGTTCGGCAGCTCGGACAAGGCAAAGGCCGAACTGCCCGCCTCGCTCTTCGACGCCCCCGCGATCCCGATGGTCGACGGCCGCGGCCATATCTGGCGGCGCTTCTCCAGCGACCCCGCCGAAGTGTGGGACTATACCTTCGGCCACCAGATCCTCGCGCCCTATGATTTCGCGCTGTCGGTGCAGGTTGCGGTCAGGGAGTTCGCCCCCGACGTCATCATCCTGCCCGGCCCGGGCGACACGCTCGGCGGCGCGATCGCGCAATCGCTGATCGGAATCGAATGGCAGGGCATCGCCGGCAAGGCCGACTTTATGGCACGGCAGGCGTCGGACCCGATCCTGCTCTCGATGGGCCGCGCCGAACAGCGCGCGCTGGTCACCGGATAATTGGGCCGGCAGGGGGAATTGCGTCCCTCTGCCGGCCCGGTTGGGATGCGCGGCCAGGTGGGGTTGGCCACGTTTTTCGAACGGCGACGCCCATGGGGACCAACTCAAGGGCGCGATGCCGTTCGATTCCCTTATAGCGTCCGGGCGCGCGATATGGCCGCAACGGCGCGCACTTCATGCACCGGAATGGATGATTTTGCCCGCGACGCCGCGCGCCAGTTCGGCGGTGAATTGCAGCCGCAGCAGCTCGGCGACGTTCGCCGTGCCCGCGCGCCGCATCAGATTGGCGCGGTGAACCTCGATCGTGCGCGGGCTGAGGTCGAGCCGCCGTGCGATAGCCTTGTTGCCAAGCCCCGCGGCGATCGCCTCCAATATGTCGCGCTCGCGCGGGGTCAGCGCTGCCAGCCGCGCTTCGGCGTTGCGGCGATGCGCCAGCGCATCCTGTCGTAGTCGCCATGCACCCAGCGCTTCGTCGATGGCGTGGCGGACGAGCCGCGGATCGAGCGGAGCGGGGAGCAGGTCGCGCGCGCCGCCGCGCAAAATCGCGCGCGTTTCGGCGATGCTCAGCCGCTCGGCGGCGACAAAGGCGGTGATGTCACTCCGCCCTTCGAGATGTTGGAGCAGCGTCGCGCCGTCGGTGCGGCCGGGCTGGCGCCAGTGGAACAGCAGGATGCCGGGGCTCCGCTCGCTATCGGCTTCCAGCCACGCATCGGCGCTCGCGAAGCTGCGCACGACGCGCGTCCCGCCGGCGGCGAGCAGGCGGAAACAGGCCGCACGCTCGGTCGGGTCCGGTAGGACGAGATGGATTTGGCCCCCGCTGTCGCTCACCCGCCGATGCTGTCGGTTCGCGGGCGCCAGGCCCAGCGCGATTGCCTCGGTTTCGGCTTCGGAATGAAGCGAAAAGGGCCTCAGCGCACGCGGTAGAGATAGGCCGATTCATTAGGATGGCGCAGCTTGCGCCAGATGCCGGCGGGTAGCAGCCGGTCGGCGCCCACGCTTTGGAGCGCGACCGCGAGATAGCTCGGCTCAGGCGTGAAGGTCTGCACCAACTCCCAGCCGGGCTGCGGCTGATAGAGCGGCGCTGCGGCGGCATCCATCTTGGCGTTGGGCTTCGCACCGCGCGCGGGATTGTAATAGAAGAGCGTTCCGGATGCGGGCGGAGCGTCGCCGGTGCGCGCGGTCGATCCCGCCCAGCGCAGCAGCAGGTCGGCGCGGTAGCGCGTCATCGGATCGGTGCCGATCCGTTCCCCCGGCCGCGCCGCGAGCACCGCCACCAGCTTTTCCTCGCCAAAGGTCGGATCGCGATTTTCGACATAGATGCCTGCCAGATTGGTCCCGACGAGCAGCGCCAGCCCGGCAAGGCCGCCCCAGCGCCACAGCTTGCCGTCCCGCTGGACCATCAACCCCAGCGCGATCCCGGTCAGCAGGCATGCCATCGTCGCGGTGACCATGAAATAGCGCGGGTTGAGCGGCAGCAGTTTCTGCGCTGCGCCGACGCAGACGAACCAGCTGAGGCCGAACAATGCGAGCAGTCGCGCGAAATGGCGCACCCGTTCGGGCACCGACCGCGCGAAGCAGAGCCACGCGCCGAGCGGCACCGCCAGGAACATCAGCGCCATGAATTCCTGGTTGATCAGCAACACCAGGAACGGGTCGACCAGCGGATGGACGATGACATTGCCGGCGAGGTCGACCGACCGGTCGATCGTCGCGTCATGATGCAGCGAGATGTTGAACCGGTAGAGCGGATCGCCAGTCATGATGCCCAGATAGAGAAGCTCGAGCGACCAGACCGCCAGGAAACCCGCCGCGACCCACAGATAGTTCCAGCGATTGAAACGGTGCCCCGCGAGGAACAGCAACCCGAAAAAGGGAATGACGAAGATTGCGGTTTCGCGCGCCAGAAAGGCGAGCCCGACAAGCGCGCCGGCGCCTATCAGCCGACCCCGGCTCGCGCCCGCTTCGAGGCAGCGGAAACAGAGGACCCACGCACCGAAGATCAGCGCCATCTCGACGAAATCGACATTGGCGATCGACGCCTGCACGACGAGCAGCGGGCTCGTCACGCAGGCGAGCAGCGCGAAAAAGGCGGGCAGCGGCCCCGCCACGTCGCGGGTCACGCGCCATGCCGCGATCAGGAAGGCGATCAGGTAGAGCAACGACGGCAGGATCATCGCGAATTCGTTGCCGCCGAAGGCCCTGAAGGACAGCGCCATCGGAATGGTGATCGGATAGCGGATCGTGCCATGCCCCCCGACAAAGGGGAAATGCTCGATCCACCCATAGGCGCCGCGCGCATAGGTGACGTCGTCCGACGCGATGAAGCCGACCCACGCCAGCGTCACGAGCAGCACGAACAGCGCGAGGGCGATCCACAAGCCCCGGCGTCCGGGGCCGACAAGGCGTTCGATGGCGTTGGTCATAAGGGACGATAAACCCACAGGCGCGAGAGCAGAAAGGCCGAGCCGATCACGACGATGTCGACCGCGATCTTGGCGAGATATTCATTGGCGCCCATCGTCTCGATCGCGAGCCACAGCAAAGCCGAGGAGAGCAGCAGGTTAAAGCCGAGTACCGCGAGATAGGAGGCAAACTGCCGCCCCGCGCCGTCGCGCTGTGCCCAGCGGAAGGTCACTTGCCGATGCAGCATGAAACCGAGTGCGGCGCCCACGATCTTGCCCGCGACATTCGCAAACAGGAACTGGCCCGGCGCGACCGCCAGAATCGCCGCATAGACCGCGAAATCGGCGGCAAGGACGATCGCTCCGACGAGGGCATAGCGAATGGCATGGGCGATCCAGCCGTTGCCGGCGATCATGGCTGCGGCTCGTGCGGGACGATATCGGCGAGCGAAAAGGTCGGCTGGATCGGCACCCGCGGTTCGTTCGCCATGTCGAACGACAGGAAATTGAGCAGGAACTGCACACCCAAAATGATCGGCAGCACCGCGATCATCACCGTGCCCGTGCTCGCGACTTCGCCGCTGCTCACCGAATGCGCCCATTGCACCGAGCCGTAGATCGTCCCGAAGACGAGGAAGATCAGCCCGAACAGCAGTTGCAGCGACGCCGGACTGAAATCGCGCAGGAAATAGGTGTAGAATATGCGCTTGGTCAGCTCGCGCATATTCTTGGCGAAGAAATGCCACAGCTCCTTGCGGACATGGAGGTTGCTGACCTCGTCACCATAGACGGCCTCCATCGGCACGTCGGCGACCACCGCGCGCGCGTTGCCGAGGTTAATCAGCATGTCGGTCTCGAAGAAATAGCGCTCGGACACATTGGCGAACTCGATGCTGTTCAGCGCCGCCGCGTGGATCGCCGTATAGCCGTTCGTAGGATCGAAAATGCCCCAGTACCCGCTCGACAGCTTGGTCATGAACGACAGGCCGGCATTACCATAGAGCCGCACGCGCGGCATCTTGCGGACGTTCCACAGACTGTGGAAGCGGTTGCCCTTGGCATAGTCGGCCTGCCGTGCGAGCACCGGACGCGCGATATGCGGGATCAGCGCCGGGTCCATCTGCCCGTCGCCATCGACCTTGACGACAATATCGGCGCCCGCGGTCAGCGCGGCGCGATAACCGCTGATCACCGCACCGCCGACGCCGCGGTTCTGCTCGTGAAAGATCACGCGCACGCGCGGATCCTTGCATTCACTCTCGACGAAACGCCCCGACCCTTCGGGACAGGCGTCGTCGATCACGAAAATCATCGCGACCTCGGGCCCGATCCGCGCGATCACGTCCAGCACATGCGCCTTCACGCGATAGCTCGGGATCACCACGGCCAATATCTGGTCGAGGCGCATCGCG
Organism: uncultured Sphingopyxis sp.; assembly: GCA_963545025.1. GTDB lineage: Bacteria > Pseudomonadota > Alphaproteobacteria > Sphingomonadales > Sphingomonadaceae > Sphingopyxis. The sequence goes on from CAUUIU010000153.1 coordinate 4,610, forward strand.
CTTGGCGGAAGAGCATGTCTGGACTGCCACATGCCGCTTCCCTTAGCCCGGAAATGTAAAAATATGTTGCTTCAAATGATTGGCCCACCCGTCCCCTGCCGGCTTTTCCGCGGCAGCGTATCTAATCTCCAATTGCCTGTCTTCCCGGCTTAGCGACGTCGGCGGAGCAGCAGCCACGTCGCGCCCGAGGCCGCGATCGCGAGGACCCCGGCGACCAGCGTGCCGCCGATCGTGTCCGCGAAGGGGAGCCCGCCGGTGTTCATGCCGAAAAAGCCCGTGACGAGCGTGGCGGGGAGCAGCAGCGCACTCATCACCGACAGGACATAGAGATTCTGGTTGGTGCGCTGCGCGGTCTGGAGGTCGAGCTCGTCGCGGAGCATGCGAAGCTGCGTCTGGGTCGCCACGACATCGGCGTCGAGCGCGTGGAGACGCTGGACGACATGTTCGGCGACCGGTGCGAGCAACGGCGGCAGGTCGGGATCCATTTCGAGCCGGTGGAGCGCCGCGCGCATGCCGCCGATCAGCCGGTGGAGCCGGGCGGCGCGGCGGCGGATCGCGACCAGGTCGCGCGTCGCCGGCGACAGGCGTTCGTTGAGGAATTCGTCCTCGGCGGTTTGAATGTCGACCGCGAGCGCGCGGACCTGCTGGCTCTGCCCGTCGGCCATCGCCCCCACCATCAGGCCCAGCGCCCCGGCGCCGTCGCAGATGTCGGCACCCGCCGCGATACGCTGTTTGACGATGTCGGCCGACCGCAGCGGGTGGTAGCGGCCGGTGAGCATCAGCTGCGGCGTGATCGCGATGTGGAGCGCGCCGATCTGCATCGTCTGCGCGGCGTCGAAATCGCGCTCGAAATCCTGCAGGACCAGCCCGACGATGCCATTCTCGACCACCGCCTGCGAATGCGTCTCGCGCGACAGCATCAGGTCGTGGATGACGCGCGGCAGTTCGGCATGACGCTCCAGCCAGCGCAGCGTGCGCTGGTCGGCGAGGTTGAGGTGCAGCCAGCGGAAGCTCGCCTCGGCCACCTCGTCGCATTCGTCGATCAGGCGGGTGCCATCGTCGGATCGCGCGCAGCCCCAGATGAGCCCGGGCTGCATGACGATCGCTTCAAAGGCCTGAAACGGCGAGTCATCGGGCGTTGCCGTGGCGACGATCCTTTCGAAAGTGGCAGCCAGCAAAGGTGTATAGCGCGCGGCGCTGCAAGACCAAAGACTATCGGGGCGGCGTGAAGCGAAGCGTGTGGGCTGGCATCCCGGCGATTTCAGGCAGCCGGAAGGCGCGAACTTCGCCGCTCGCCCGGTCGATGGCGAAGATGCGGCGCGCTTCGAGCGGATCGAAGGCGAACGCCTGGCCGCCAGCGTCGAGATCGATCGTCGCCACGTGAACGAGTTCGACCCCCATTGCGGGTTTCGCCAGCACGTAGAGTTCGGGCAGCGTATGACCGAAAAGATAGAGCAACCCGTCGGGTCCGATCGCGCCGCCCGATGCCGCCTGCGGCGCCATCTTCTTGCGAATCGATGGCGGAATCAGCCAGCCGCCGGTACGCCGCCATTGTTTGTCGACGCTGATGATCGACGAATAGTCGGACGATTTGAACGGCACCCCGGTTTCGTCGGAATAATGCGAGAAGCCGAGCATCCAACCGTCGGCCATCGGCTCCACGAACGTCAGCGATCCTTCGTCCATATTGCCGAGACTATGGCTCGCCTTGTGCGCCAGCATTTCGGTGTCGAAGATCTCGACCGAACTGCCCATCGGCACTTCGGGATGGTTGGAATGCGCGCAGACGAGGTCGGTGGCCATCACGATGCAGCTGTTGAGGTGACGCAGCATGCCGCCGCGCGGGCTGGCCCAGCGCGCGAGGAGCCGACCGTCGGCCCGCGCATATTTCCCGATCGCTGTGTTCACGACGGCGTAGATGTTCTGCGCATCGACCGCGACGCCCTGGCGCGCTTCGGGGGCGCCATAGACCAGCTCCATCCGCGCCTTGAGGCGCGGGATGTCGCGCGGCTCCAGCGCGGGCAGCAGGGCGCCGAGCCCGCGCGCCGCCGGCGTCGCGCCGTCCACGAACACGCCCAGCTGATTGCCCAGCGGTCGCTGTCTTCCGGGCACGCGGGTGTGGATCGGGCGGCTCATCACGAGCGCGCCGGCGGGGCCGCGCGCGACCATGGTCGCCGAGCCGCCGCCGTCGAGGCTCATCACGTCGGTCGCGCCGACCTGGCGGAACAGCGCCAGGAAATCCTCGTTGGTTGCGCCCAGGCTCCAACCGGGCTGGCGGCCATCGGCCACGACCAGCCACATCCTTGTGCCGTCGCCGTTCAACCCGACGGCGGTGCGCGGAGCGCCCCCCTGACCGGCCCCCTGACCAGCCGGCGTCGACATGGGCTGCGCCGCCTGCTCTGCCGTCAATTCGGTTGCGCCGTGAAACATGCCGTCGCGACCTAGCCGGCGGCGCGGCACAAGCGCGCCGGCGTTCAGGATGCGCGGTCCGGCCGCCACGCCTTCGGCAAAGCCCTCGGGACAGACCTGACCGTCGACGATCGTTGCCCGGCCGGGCCTGAAACAGACCATGCTGTCGACGCGGGCATCGATCGCTTCGGGGGGGGAGACGGCCTCGCCGCCCGACAGCGCCGCTCCGGAGGCCGCGGCCGCCTGCCCGGCTTGCGGAACGAAATCGTCGCTGCCTTCCGACTGTCTCTTATACACATCTGACGCTGCCGACGAAGCTAGAAGTGTAG
>CAUUIU010000154.1:0-7304 GCA_963545025.1 uncultured Sphingopyxis sp.
GATCTACACTTCGAGCTTCGTCGGCAGCGTCAGATGTGTATAAGAGACAGCGCCCACCCTGTTCATTCCCTCTCTCGTCCGGAAGCGGGCCGGACTTGCCGCCCGGCCCGCGCATCCCGTCAGAACTTATAGGTGATACCGGCCATGAAGTTGCGACCATAATTCTGATAGTCGCGGATCTGGCGCGGATCATTGTTGTAATAGGTCACGAACGGTTCGTTGGTGAGGTTCGACGCCTGGAGCAGGACACCCAACCCCTCGAGCGCGCCGCTCTGGAAGGTGTACCCGACCTGCGCGTCGACGACGAACTCGCTCTTCGCCATGAACATGTCGCGCGCGAGGCTGATCGTCGAAACCTCGGCGAGGAATTTCGAGCGGTAGCGGCCCGACGCGCGCACCTGGAACCCGTCTTTTTCGAAGTAGGCGGTTCCGTTGATGACCCATTTCGACAGGCCGGGCATCGAAATGGGATCCTCGCCGCCTTCGCGCACGCGGCTCTTGGTATAGGAGGCGCTACCGAGGACGCCGAAGCCGTCGAGCGACTGGGTGAAGTTTGCGAAGGGCAGCGAGAAGGAGGCTTCGGCGCCGTAAACGCGCCCGGCGTTGCCGTTCAACCACTGCTTGCTGAGACCGGCGCGTGTGCCCACCGTGCCTCCGTCGGGAACCTCGAAGTCGGTGAAGTCGAACGGATTGACCTGGCGATAGATGTAATTTTCGAGATATTTGTAGAAGCCTCCGATCGACACATAACCGCCCTGCCCGAAATATTTCTCGAGCCCGACATCGACCGTGTCGGCCATCAGCGGACGCAGCTTCGCATTGCCGAGGTCGAGCGACCAGGGCGACGCATTGACGTCGGTGTTGTTGCGCTTCGACGCATCGAAATTGACCCCGCCGCCGGGTTTCAGCTGGTCCATGCGCGCACGCGCCAGCACGCGGGCGGCACCGAAGCGTATGAAGCTATTGTCGGCGAATTCGATCGACAGGTTCAGGCTGGGCAGGATGTCGGTGTATTTGGCGCCGTCGGTCACCGGCGTCGACTGGGTCACACCGCCGACGACCTGCGCATAGAAGCTCGAGCCCGTCTGGTCTGACCGGACGATCTGGACGCCGACATTGCCGCGGATCGGGGTACTGCCCGCGTCGGCGTCGAAATTCGCCTGAACAAAGCCGGTCAGCACCTTTTCGCGGATCGTATAATCGTTGAAGACGCGCGCCGGATCGAAGCCCGCACCGTCGGTCAGATTATAATTTCCGTCGTTGTAGAAACGCCAGCTGTCGAACGCGACCATGCCGGGGATGCCGATGAAATCGAGCGACACCGGGTCATACAGATAGTCGGCGGGCACCGGTGTGTTGGCTGGATAATTTTCGCTCGTCAGAACGAAGCCGCGGTCGTCGAGGCTCTTCTCGCGGTCCGAATAATTGGCGCCGACGCGCAGGCTGCTGATCAGGCCGCCCAGTTCCTGCGTCGCCTGGAGGCGCAGCGATTTCAGCTCGTCCTTGATCCGCGGCGTGTTGACGAAGCCATCCTGGCAATTGGGCACCGCGCCGCCACAGCTATTCCAGCCCTGTGGATCGGTGATCACGAACAAATTGGGATCGGCATAGTCGAGCGAGGGGCTGAACATGATCCCGCCGTTCGGGCGCATTTCGAAACCCAGCGCGGTCTCGCGCGCGCCGACGTTCTGGCCGCGGCCGGTGCCGAGGTAGATTTCCAGATTTTCCTCAGTCTTCTTGATCCGCGAATAGCCAAGGTCGAGTTCGAGCGTCAGTTTCTCATTCGGCTTGAACTGGGCATTCCAGCCGCCGGCGATGATCGTTGAGTCGCGATGGACGACGTCGTTGCGCATCACCGCCTCGGTGCCCGTCCAGACGCCCTTCGTCACCAGGCCGTCCTCGACCGTAAAGCCGGGCTGCAAGGTCGAATTGCCCCAGAAGAGCGGGAACTCGATGCCGCGCAGACGCTGGTCGTCCTTGAACTTCGACCAATACCCATCGATCGTCGTGTGGAATTTCTCGCTGGGTTCCCATTCGACGACCGCCATCACGCCGTCGCGCTTGAGCTCGTTCGATTTCACATAGGGCTTGGCGCCGCCGATGATGAAAGCGGTGTTCGTGCCGTCGGTCACCTCGGGATAGCCCCATGCGTTGAAGCGTTCCTCGGCGGTCGGCGACTGCATGCGCGCGTAACCTATCGCCCAGCCGAGCGTGCCGTCGGCATTCTGGTCGATATAGGAGATGTTGGCGCGGTAGCCCTTGTTCGAAATGTCGGGGTTGAGCTTGCCGAGATCGTTGATCTCGAAGCGGGCCCCGGCCGCGAGCGTGCGTTTGCCATAAGCGAGCGGCCGCACCGTCCGCATGTCGATCGTGCCGCCGATCGCCTGCCCGATCAGCGACGCGTCGGGGGTCTTGTAGACGATGGCGCCATTGAGCAGTTCGGACGGATATTGATCGAGCTCGACGCCGCGATTGTTGCTCGCCGACACCTGTTCGCGGCCGTTGAGCAGCGTCGTGGTGAAATCGGGCGCGAGGCCGCGGATCGAAACGACATTGGCACGGCCGTCGAGGCGCTGCGTCGCAAGGCCCGGCAGGCGCGACAGCGATTCGGCGATCGAGAGGTCGGGAAGCTTGCCGATGTCCTCGGACGAGACGACCTCGACGATCGAGGTGTTGTTCTTTTTGGCCTGAACCGAATTGTTGATCGCGCCGCGGATGCCGCTGACGACGATTTCGCCTTCGACCGGCGCCTCGTCGACGGGCGCAGTGCTCGCGTCCTGCGCCATCGCGGCGCCGGGCAGCGCAACGGTCAAGGCAAGGCCAAGCGCGATGGCGCTGACACCGCGGTTGAGATTGTTCGGCATGATCATGTGTGGCTCCCCTGGCACGGACGGGTGGTCTTGATCCACGCATCGGGAGGGGACGCTGGGCGTCCGTCAGGTTCCTCTCCGGCACGTGGGCTTTTCCCATCTTGTGCCCCGCAATTGAAACCAATCACGCCGCGCCGCCATAGGGTATACGTATACGCATAATATGCAGGCGCGCGCTCCATCGCATAAATTCAACGCTTTCGGCGCCGAAAACCGAGGGACTTGGCGTCCCGCAAATTCTTGGCATCGACCCGACCAATCGCTAGTCTCCGGCACAAGCGGCGGCCGTCGACAAGGCGGCCGCGTCAGGGAGAGAGACATGGGGCGCCAGCCCTCGGCCAAGCCCACGAGTTTCGACATCGCCTATCTGGCGGGCGTCTCGCAGCCGACGGTGTCGCGTGCGCTGCGCGGCAGCAAGTCGGTCAGCGCCGCCACCCGCGCCAATATTCAGCGCATCGCGCAGGAACTCAACTACACCGTCGACAAGAATGCCTCGAGCTTGCGCTCGCAGCGCACCCACACGCTCGCGCTGCTCTTCTTCGAGGATCCGAATCCCGACGAATCGATGATCAACCCCTTCTTCCTGTCGATGCTCGGGTCGATCACGCGCGAATGCGCACGGCGCGGCTATGACCTGCTGATCAGTTTCCAGCAGATGCACAATGACTGGCACGTCACCTATCAGGACAGCCACCGGTCCGACGGCATCATCCTGCTCGGCTATGGCGATTATCAGCTTTACCTCACCAGCTCGAGCATCTGGTCGAGATGGGGACCAAGTTCGTGCGCTGGGGATCGGTGTCCGAAGTCTGTATCGGGCTGACCGTGGGGTCGGACAATGTCGGCGCGGGCGAGCAAGCGGGCGCGCATCTGGTCGAGATCGGGCGGCAGCGCATCGCCTTTCTCGGCGACGCGTCGGACCATGCGCCCGAATTCCAGGACCGCTACGACGGGCTGTGCCGCGCGATGCGCGCCGCAGGTGTCGAACCCGATCCGGCGTTGCAGCGCGATGCGGTTTCTTCGGAGGATTCGGGCTACGCCGCCGCACGGTCGCTGATCGAAAGCGGCCAGTCCTTCGACGCAGTTTTCGCCGCGAGCGACCTGATCGCCATCGGCGCGATGCGCGCGCTGACCGAAGCGGGGCTGCGGCTACCGCAGGACGTCGCGATCATCGGCTTCGACGATATCCCCGCCGCCAGCCTGACCACACCCACGCTGACCACGCTGATGCAGGATATGAAGGGTGCGGGGACGCTGCTCGTTGATGCGCTGCTTGCGCGCATCGACGACCGCCCGGTCGAAGAGCGCGTGTTGCCGGCACGGCTGATCCGGCGCCAGAGCACGGCGGTCTGACACCAACGTATTCGTATACGTAGCCGCTCCGCGCTTGCCCTGCCCCGCGCGCGCTGCGACACCCGCACCAACGCGAGCCGCGACAGCGGCCGCAAGGGGAGACGAATGATGGAAAAACCGAAGCAGGGCTTCGCCGGCCTGTGGAATATCAGCTTCGGCTTTTTCGGCATCCAGATCGGTTTCGCGCTGCAAAATGCGAACATGAGCCGGATATTCCAGTCGCTGGGCGAAGATATCGAACGCCTCCCCGGCCTGTGGGTCGCCGCGCCGCTGACCGGCCTCCTCGTCCAGCCGATCATCGGGCATATGAGCGACCGCACCTGGCTCGGCCGGTTCGGGCGCCGCCGTCCCTACTTTCTCGTCGGCGCAATCCTCGCCGCGATCGCGCTGTTCGTCATGCCCGAAAGCCCCGCAATCTGGTTCGCCGCGATGATGCTGTGGATCCTCGACGCCTCGCTCAACATCTCGATGGAACCCTTCCGCGCGTTCGTTGGCGACATGCTGCGCAAGGACCAGCATAGCGTCGGATATGCGGTGCAGACCGCCTTCATCGGCGCGGGCGCGGTCGTCGGGTCGCTGTTCCCCTCGCTGATGGAGGCGATGGGGGTCGCCAATGTCGCCCCGCCGGGGCAGATCCCCGACACGGTGCGCTACGCCTTCTGGTTCGGCGGGATCGCGCTGTTCCTCGCGGTGCTGTGGACCGTCGTCAGCACCGACGAATATAGCCCCGAACAGATGGCGGCGTTCGAAGCCGCATCGCCCGGCGACGCGTTGCCGGTCCGCGCACTCGCATCGCACAGCTATTCCACCAGCATGCTCTGGATCGGCGCCGGGCTGCTCGTCATGTTCGTCCAGCATCATTTCGCGCTGCTTCGCGAGGTCCTGCTGCTCGGCGCGCTGCTCATCGGTTACGGCCTTGCAAGCATCGTCGCGATCGCGCTGGCGCGCCGCGGCAATGACAAGAATATGCTGTCGAGCATCGTCGGCGATTTCTCGGGCATGCCGCCGCTGATGAAGCGGCTCGCGCTCGTCCAGTTCTTCAGCTGGTCGGCGCTGTTCATCATGTGGATCAACACCACCCCGATCGTCGCCCAATATCATTTCGGCACGACCGATGCCGCGAGCGCCGCCTATCAGGAGGCAGGCAACTGGGTCGGCAACCTTTTCGCGATGTACAACGGCGTCGCCGCGATCGCGGCGCTGACACTGCTCCCCTGGCTCGCCCGCCGCCTTGGGCAGGCGCGGACGCACATGGTCGGGCTCGCTTGCGGCGCGTTGGGTTACGCCAGCTTCTTCCTGCTGCGCGACCCGACGCAGCTGATCGTGAGCGAGATTTTCATCGGCATTTTCTGGGCGTCGGTCCTCGCGATGCCCTATGCGATCCTCGCCTCCAGCCTGCCGCAAGCGAAGCTCGGCATCTATATGGGGCTGTTCAATGTCTTCGTCGTCGTCCCGCAACTGCTCGTTGCGACGGTGATGGGCTCGATCATGAAATCGCTGTTCCCTGGCGAGCCGATCTACATGATGGCCTTCGCGGCCTTTGCCCTGATTCTGGCAACGATTGCGATGATGCGGGTCGTCCAACCGGCTCCAGAGCCGCGCGGCGCCCGGTTTTGACCGGCTATGGTGCCCCTGGCCGGACTCGAACCAGCACTCCTTGCGGAACCGCATTTTGAGTGCGGCGCGTCTACCAATTTCACCACAGGGGCCCGTGGAAGGCCGCCCCGATAAGCCGGGACGCCCGCATTTGCCAAGCTATTTCTTGAGCTCTTTCGCCAGCGTCTTGGCGGTCGCCTTGCCATAGGGCGGCTTGAAGCCCGCGAGGCCCGCGACGTCGAGCTTCGGCTGGCGATAGACCGCGCGCGCATGGCTGAAGGTGCGGAAACCGTCGACGCCGTGGTAATTGCCCATGCCCGACGGCCCGACTCCGCCGAAGGGCAAGTCTTCCATCGCATTATGAAAAAGCACGTCGTTGACCGTGACGCCGCCCGAGATCGTGCGCGTCAGCACACGGTCCTCCTCGCTCTTGTCCTGCCCGAAATAATAGAGGCCGAGCGGGCGGTCGTTGGCGTTCACATAGTCGATCGCGTCGTCGATCGTCTTGTAGGTCTTGACCGGCAGGATCGGGCCGAAGATTTCTTCCTGCATCACCTTCATGTCGTCGGTCGGGTTGCGGACGATGTGGAGCGGCATCTTGTGACCGTTCGCGCTCGCGAAATCCTCGTTCCCCGGATTGACCTCGATCACCTCGGCGCCCTTCTCGCGCGCGTCGGCGAGGTAGCTCTGGAGCCGGTCGTAGTTCCGCCCGTTGACGACCGATGTATAATCGTCGTTGGCGAGCAGCGAAGGATAGAGCGCGATCGCGCCCTTGGTGACGCTATCGATCACGTCGCCTTCCTGATCCTCGGCGACGAGCAGATAATCGGGCGCCAGGCAGATCTGGCCCGCATTCATCATCTTGCCGAGCGCGACGCGCTGGCCGACGAGATCCTTGTTCGCGCTGCGCCCGATGAAGGTCGGCGACTTTCCGCCGAGTTCGAGCGTGACGGGGACGAGATTATCCGCGGCCGCGCGCATGATATGCTTGCCGACGCTCGTCGCGCCGGTGAAGATCATATGGTCGAACGCGAGCTTCGAGAATGCCACGCCTACCTCGGCATCGCCAGTAAACACCGCCATCTCGCTCTCGTCGAAATATTCGGGCACCAGCCGCGCCATCAGCGCCGAGACATGTTCGGTGAATTCGCTCGGCTTGATCATCGCACGGTTACCCGCAGCGAGCACGCCCGCCATCGGCACAAAGACCATGCCGACCGGGAAGTTCCAAGGCGCGACGACGCCGACGACGCCCTTGGGCTGATAGACGACCTCGGCCTTCGCGCCGAGCAGGCCTAGCGGAAAGGTGGGCTTCCGCTTCTCGCCCTTCGACCAGGCGGCCATATGCTTCTTCGCATGTTTCAGCGCGCTCACCGAGGGCATGATGTCGGTCATCAGCGTCTGTTCGCGGCTGCGATGGCCGAAATCCTCGCTCACTGCCCTGTCTCTTATACACATCTGACGCTGCCGACGAAGCTAGAAGTG
>CAUUIU010000155.1:0-7289 GCA_963545025.1 uncultured Sphingopyxis sp.
ACACTTCTAGCTTCGTCGGCAGCGTCAGATGTGTATAAGAGACAGATACACGACACTTCGCAATCATAGTCGGGGTGCGTCTCGACCTCGTCGGCGGGCACGGCGATCAGCGCGCCAGCGTCGGCAAGCTGTCCCGCGGGCGATTTGGTCAGGAAGCTGAGATCGGAGGTATCGGATCGCCACCACCAGCGGCCCGAATCATCCTCGGCCTTGACCGTCGGCACGCCGATCACGCCATGGCCGCCTTCGTCGACGACGCTGTTGAACGCGTGACTCCGGCCCTCGCTTTCGTATCGGCGCGCAAGGAAAGTCGACGAGAGGATGCGCGCGTCCTTGCCGAGCCCGATCAGCGTCAGGTTCAACCCTTTGTTGTCGCGATAGCCATTGACGATGATGTCGTTGCCGACGCGTTCGGTGCGAACGATATTGTGCGGGATGTCGATCACCACCGCGCTGCGCGGACGCTTCACCGGGACGGCCACCGCCTTGCTCGACTGAGGCTCGTCATCGGCATCGGGCGGATAGCCGCTCCAGCTGTTGCGGCCCCCGAACACCAGCCAGTCGTCGGCGAAGCGGTTTTCGATGACGCTCTTGCCCGTCGCGGGCAACGGCGTGAAATCGCTGTCGGGGACGGGTGTGAAAACCGTATCGAAATCGTCGGTGCGGATGCGCAGGAAGGAATTCTCGGCCGGGGCGCGATAGGCACCGTCGCAGCGAAAGGTGCGCCAGTCGACCAGCGCGCGAAACTCGCCATCGCGCTCGTCCATCGAGAGATGGTCATAAGGAACGCCCGAGACACCGGCGACGCTGGCGTCGCGTTGGCCGATTGGCAGGCGATAGAGCGCGCCCGGCACAACGTCGCGCCGTTCGGCGCGGGGCAGGGCGGGATAGGGTTTGTCGTAATCCCAGTCCTTCACGCAGTCGTCGCTGTTCCACAGGTCATCGTCGTCGCTTCCCCACGAATTCCAAAGATAAATGGCATCGGGCGACACGAACATCTCGGCGCCATTGGGGCCGAGAAAAGCGGTGGTCCGGCAGTCGAGGCTGCGCTTGCGATCGAAATCGCCGAGTGGACAGACCGAAATCGCGTGGATGGTGGGATCGGCTGTGCGCAACACCGGCTTGTAGATCGAGCGCACGTCGAGCAGCGGCGTGCCTTCGGCCTGGCGTTGCTTGCGCTCGGCCTCAGGGAGCCAACGGCGGAGAACGGGTCGCTCTTCGCGCTCTTCGAACTGGTCGAGCGAATAAGGGGTATATACGACCAGCCGGTCGCCGACGATGCGCGTCGCATAATTGTCGACGCTGTAATAATCGTCGGAGGTGATCAGGAAAACGCCTTCGCTTTTCACCTTGCCGCTTGCTTGGTCGAGCTTGAAGATCGACATTTCGGTGGCATCGTCTTCATAGCTATAGGCCGTGATGATGACATGGTCGCCCTGAACCAGCATCTCGTCGTACCAGTCGGCACCTTCGAAATCGTCTTCCCATCTATGCTTTTTGACGTGACCCGCCGGCAGGCGTCGATAGACGTCGGCACGGTCGGTGAGCTGCATCGTCTTGACGTTGATCGCGAAAATGCGGCCGTCCTGCAGCACCAGCAGATAGTCGCCGATCTGCTTGACGATATCGCCCTCGTCGACCCCGGCGGTCTGGACATTGGTGATCGAGGTCGGCGCCGAAGCCCGCGATCCGGTGACGACGACATTTCCGGCCTCCGCCTCTTCGGGGCACTGTTCGGGCGTTTCGCAGAGGGGGACCTCGCTGTCCTGCGTTGCCGCGGCAACGACATATTCGCGCTCGGTGCCGGCATGCTGGCGGCGATCCTGCGCGCGTTCGAGCTTCTCGATATAGCGGCGGAAATCATCTTCGCCCGAAAAGCGGACGAGCTGCGTTTCGGTGACCGCGTCAAGCGCGCGATCCTCGAAAGCCGGGACCCGGCCCGCCTTTGCGACCTCGCCCGGTGTCGCCGCGCAACCCGTCAGCGACAGCGTCGCGCCGATCAGCCAAAGCCCCCGCATCGACTCATCTCCCCCTGTTCGTCAGACAGGATTATCATCAATGCGCGGCGATAGTTAGCGTCAACTATGGGTTAGGCCGTGCGCCAGCCAAAACCTTCGCCAAGCGCGACGACCTGCCCTGCCGCGCCCACTGGTTCGTGCGTTCCGTCGGTCAAGAAGGCGAGCATCGCCATGTCGGTCACATCGACATGGGCGAGCGTGCGCGCGCCGGCGGGTGTCCGCGCAACGACGACGCCGGCCCTGGGATTCCCGTCACGGCCGTAGAAGACCGTATAGCTCTCGATCGTCGCTGGCCCTGCATAGTCCTCGACCATCTCGGGCACCGGCCCGCGCTTCGCTTCGGCCTCGGCCTGATAATCGAAATCCTGCGGGAAGCTGGCAGCGGCGATCGGCTTGTTGCCGAGAACGATGCAGTGATTGTCGGTCGCGAAGCCGCCGTTGGCGAAGAGGAAGCCATAGCGGCCCTCTTTGCGCAGCCTGTCGACCATCGAGACGACCGCGTGGCTCATATAATTGGCGATCGGCCCGCCGCCGAAGGTGAGGCCGCCGAATACCGTTGCGGGGCGGTCCCACGGCCAGCCGAGGATGCGCCGTGCCATCTTCGGCACGCAGGGAAAGCAGCTGTAAAGTTCGACGCAGTCGAAATCGTCCACAGTCATACGGTTCAGATCGAGCGTGCGCTGGATCGACGTCTCCATGCTCACGCTGCCGTCATAACGGTCGCGGTGGAGTATGCTTGGGGGTTCCTTTGCCGCAGCGCCCATGCCGACGTAGATCAGGCGATGGTCCGGAATGCCGTGCCGCCGTGCTTCGGCGAGGCTCGCGACGATGAAGCCCGCGCCCTGATTGACCGACGAATTGGCGACCATCAACTTCGAATAAGGGAAGGCGATCGGGCGATTGCGCTCGTCGACGCGGAGGATGTCTTCGGGCGAGGCGGGTTTGCGGATCCACGCGCCGTCGTTCGCGGCCGCGACCGCCGAAAAGCGCGACCAGATTTCGGCGCTTTCAGCCTGCGCGTCGGTAAGGCTCTGGCCCCACGCCGCGCGCGTCGCATTTTCATAGAGCGGATAGACATCGACCGGAGCGGCGAGGCCGTGAAGCTGCGCGTAGTTCGGTTCGCGCCGCGTCGCGACCTTGCGGATCGCATTATAGCTTTTGTCTTCCCCACTCGCGGCCTTGGCGGCGCGGCCGGCGGCAGTGCGCAGCGCTTCTGCGCCAACGATCGCGGCAAGCTTGACCTCACCTGCACCGATGCGGTTCGCGGCCTCGTTGAGCAGGCGCACCGGTGTGTCGCCGTGCGGCGCGGCTGACTGGTAATTGATCGCGGGGTTCGCGCCGATCGCGGCAGCGAGCGGTTCGCAAAGCTTCCCGAGGCCGTGGAAGCTGATCTGGTCGACGATCGCGAGGCTGTCGAGTTCGGTCAGCGATACGCCCGCGTCTTCCGCTGCGACCTTCAGCGCCGCGACCATGAGCCCGAGCGAATCCAGTCCCTTATCGGGATCGTCGGGCCGGTCGTTGACCTGCCCGACGCCGATAATAACGGGAATGCGCTCGGGGTCGGTCATTCCCATGGTCAGCGGGCCTTCCACTCAGGCTTGCGCTTCTGGGCGAAGGCAAGGGGGCCTTCGCGCGCATCCTCGCTGCGCATCAGGGCGCTGCGCTCGATCGTGTTATGCTCCCAATAAGGTGCATCGGCGGCGATCCGTCCGTCGGCGATGCCGAGTGCAACGCGCTTCGATGCCTGCACCGACAGGGGCGCATTGCTTGCGATCTTCTCGGCAAGCGCGAGCGCAGTGGGGAGCAGGTCGGCAAGTGGGACGACATGATTGACCAGCCCGAACTCGGCGGCGCGCGCGGCGGGGATCGGGTCGCCGGTGAGCATATATTCCATCGCGAGCTTCTTCGGCAGTTGCTGCGCTAGGCGGAAGGCGCCGCCCGCCGCGGCGAACAGCCCGACCTTGACTTCGGGCAGGCCGAATTGCGCGTGATCGGCGGCGATGATGATGTCGCTCATCAGCGCGATCTCGCAGCCGCCGCCGAAGGCGAAGCCATTGACCGCGGCGATGATCGGTTTCGAGATCGGGTGCGAGACGATTCCGGCGAAGCCCCATGCCTGCTGCGCCGGGTCGTCAGGATAGAGGCTTTCGCCGCGCGACAGCGCGACGAGGTCGGCGCCGGCGCAAAAGCTCTTGTCGCCCGCGCCGGTGATGACGACGACGCGGATTTCGGGATCGGCCTCGGCGGTTTCGAGCGCGGTGCCGATGCCGATATGGACCGCGGCGTTGACCGCGTTGCGCGCCTCGGGCCGGTTGATCGTGACGATCAGCACGTGCCCGCGGCGTTCGGTGAGGATGGTCGTATCGGTCATCGCGAATCTCTCCTTTTCGGGCGAGTATCGCGATGCCTTGACGTTTACGTCAACTGTTTAGGTTGTCAGATCGACTGGCCGGTCTTCGCCCAGTCGGCGAGGAAGCCCTCGATGCCCTTTTCGGTGAGGATATGCTTGAACAGCCCCTTGATCACCGACGGCGGCGCGGTCATCACGTCAGCGCCGATCTTCGCGGCCTCGAGCACATGGATGCCGTGGCGCACGCTCGCGACGAGGATCTCGGTTTCATAGGCATAATTGTCGTAGATCAGCCGGATATCGGCGATGAGCTGCATTCCGTCAAAGCCATTATCGTCGTGGCGGCCGACGAAGGGCGAGACGAAGGTCGCGCCGGCCTTCGCCGCCAGCAGCGCCTGGGTCGCCGAGAAGCAGAGCGTCACATTGACCATCGTGCCGTCGCTGGTCAGCGCCTTGCAGGTCTTGAGCCCGTCGATCGTCAGCGGAACCTTGATGCAGACATTGTCGGCAATCTTGCGGAGGATTTCGGCCTCCTTCATCATCGTCGCATGGTCGAGCGCGACGACTTCGGCCGAGACCGGCCCGGTGGTCAGCGCGCAGATATCCTTCGTCACTTCCTTGAAGTCGCGCCCCGACTTGGCGATCAGCGACGGGTTGGTCGTCACCCCGTCGAGCAGGCCGGTCGCGGCGAGTTCCTGGATGTCAGCGATTTCGGCGGTGTCGGCGAAGAATTTCATGGCGCGGGGCTTCCTTGCGGGCAGGGTGATTCGGTGTTGCTGATCCCCTAGAGCAACGCGCCTGAAATATGAACCGTGCGCGCTCCCCCTTTCGTCATGCCGGACTTGATCCGGCATCCATTCGTCCCGCGCCGTATGGACTCCGGATCAAGTCCCGGGTGACGATAGATGGAAACCGCTGGTGTTCCGCCTTTGTTCCGATTATGCGGCCAGGATGACTAAAGCGAAACGTCAATATGTCTGCCAGAATTGCGGCTCCGCCACCTATCGCTGGCAGGGGCAATGCGCCGATTGCGGAGAGTGGAACACGCTCGTCGAGGAAGCGGGCGAAACCGTCTTTTCGGCCAAACACGACCTCAGCAAAGGCGGTCGTACGCTCGCGCTCGAAACGCTCGACGCCGACAGCAAGATGCCCGACCGCATGCTGTGCGGCATCGCCGAATTCGATCGCGCGCTCGGCGGCGGTTTTGTCGCGGGATCGGCGACGCTGATCGGCGGCGATCCGGGGATCGGCAAATCCACCTTGCTGCTTCAGGCTGCCGGAAGGCTCGCGAAGGCGGGCAAGTCGGTCGTCTATATCAGCGGCGAGGAGGCCGCGGCGCAGGTGCGCCTCCGCGCGCAGCGGCTGGGGCTCGGCGACGCGCCGGTTGCGCTCGCAAGCGCGACGTCGGTGCGAGACATCCTCGCGACGCTCGACCGGCAGACGGCCGATTTCGTCGTGATCGATTCGATCCAGACCATGCACAGCGATCTGATCGACAGCGCGCCGGGGACGGTGAGCCAGGTCCGTGCGAGCGCGCAGGAACTGATCCGCTATGCCAAGGACAGCGATGCCGCGATCGTGCTCGTCGGCCATGTTACCAAGGATGGGACGATCGCGGGGCCGCGCGTCCTTGAACATATGGTCGACACCGTGCTGGCGTTCGAGGGCGAGCGCAGCCACCAGTATCGTATCCTCCGCGCCGTGAAGAACCGCTTCGGCGGCACCGACGAGATCGGCGTCTTCGCGATGGGCGAGGAAGGGCTGGGCGAGGTGTCGAACCCGTCGAGCCTGTTCCTGACCGACCGCAGCCGCGATGTGCCGGGGTCGGTCGTATTCCCGGCGCTCGAAGGCACGCGCCCGGTACTCGTTGAAGTCCAGGCGCTGACCGTACGCCTCGCAAGCGGGGCGACACCGCGGCGTGCCGTCGTCGGCTGGGACAGCGGCAGGCTCGCGATGGTGCTCGCGGTCCTGGAAGCGCGCTGTGGGCTCCAGATGGGCGCCGCCGAAGTCTATCTCAACATTGCCGGCGGTTACCGCCTCACCGATCCCGCCGCTGATCTTGCGGTCGCCGCGGCGCTGATCTCGGCGTTTAGCGAGCGGCCGGTGCCGGCCGACGCAATCGTATTCGGCGAACTGTCGCTGTCGGGCGAGGTGCGGCAGGTTTCGCACGACGGGCTCCGCCTGCGCGAAGCGGCGAAGCTCGGTTTTTCGCGCGGCTGGGGGCCGAAAGGCATGAAGGCGGTCGGCGGGATTTCGGTCACAGGCTTCGAACGCCTTGGCGAACTCGTTGACCTGATGCTCGGGCGCGATTAGCGCTCGCCGCATGGGAAGTCTTACAGCTTTGGATATGCTCGTGCTGACGCTCGTCGGCGGCGGCGCGGTGCTCGGTTTTTCGCGCGGCCTTGTGCAGGAGGTGACCACGCTGCTTGCCTGGGTGCTGGCGATAGCGGCGGTGCGCTTTCTTCACGCCCCGGCGACGAGCCTGCTCAGCGGTTGGGTCGGGACCGATGGCGGTGCTGCGGCGCTTGCGTTCGTCCTTCTGTTCGGCGGCGTGTTCGTGCTTGCCAAATGGGTATCGCGCGCGATGGGACAGCGCAGCCGCGCCTCGCTGGTCGGCGGGTTCGACCGCGGACTCGGCGCCGGTTTCGGCGCGATCAAGGGCCTGCTCGTCGCGGCGATCGGCTTCATGCTCGTTACCTTGCTCTACGACATCGGCTATGGCGACACGCAGCGCCCGGCGTGGATGACCGACAGCCGCACCTATCCCGCGCTCAACGCGACGAGCGAGGCGCTGAGCAAGGTGATCTCCGAACGCCGCGCCGAAGCGCGCGCGGCGGCGGTGGAGAGCGACAAGCCATGAGCGCGCCGCTGTATCTGTCTCTTATACACATCTGACGCTGCCGACGAAGCTAGAAGTGTAG
>CAUUIU010000156.1:0-7257 GCA_963545025.1 uncultured Sphingopyxis sp.
CCTCCTGAGCGACATAGGCGAGCACCGCATAGGCGCCGCCGAAGGTCACTACCGCCATCTGGCTGAAGAAGATGGCGATGCGGCTGAATACGTCATCCGCACCGAACGCGATCAGTAGCGCTGCGACCGGTGCCAGCCAGAGCACAAGCAGAACGCCGGAGATGCGCAGCGACCAGGAAAGGTTCGGCCGCGCATGATCGGGGAGGCCCTCGCCAAGCGCGGTGTCGCGGTCGTGGATTATCTCGGCACCGGCGGGACCGTGTCCGCCGCCGCCCCTGAATGCGGCGTAACCAGCGCGGCCACCGAAGAAGCCGATCAGCGCGGCGGCGAGCACGATCAGCGGGAAAGGCACGTCGAGAACGAAAATCGCGACGAACGCCAGCGCGGCAAGACCGCGCATGACGTTGTTCTTCAAGGCACGCGAGCCGACCCGCACCACTGCCTGCAGCACGACTGCCAGCACCGCCGCCTTCAATCCGAAGAACAGGCCCTCGACCAACGGCACCTGGCCGAGCAGCACATAGATGTAGCTGAGAGCGAGAATGGCGAGGAAGCCGGGCAGCACGAACAGCGCGCCGGCAACCAGGCCGCCCTTGGTCTTGTGGAGCAGCCAGCCTATGTAGATCGCAAGCTGCTGCGCTTCGGGGCCGGGCAGGAGCATGCAATAGTTGAGCGCGTGGAGGAACCTCTCCTCGCCGATCCAGCGCTTCTCCTCGACCAGGATGCGATGCATCACCGCTATCTGGCCCGCCGGTCCCCCGAAGCTGAGCAGCGCGATCCGGCTCCAGACGCGCATCGCCGCGCCAAAGCTGACGCCGTGCTCGTGCGGCGACTCGACTGCGATTTCAGCGCGTGCGCTGGCCTCCATCTTTAATCCTCTTTTCGCCGGGTGAAGTGAGCATAGAAGCCGTCGAGCGCGGTCGATCCGCGCGCGATCCGCTCCTCGTCGTCGTCGGTGCCGGCACAGATGCCGGCGATAAGTGCGCTCACTCCCGGCGTCTCCGGGCGCTCGAACCGGGCGTCGGCAATATCCAGGTCGTGAACAATTTCGCCGAGCGCCCGCAGCGCCGGATCGGCCTCGAGACCGGTGCGGAACACCAAGGCCTCGAAGGTGCAGCGGTCGCCCTCGTGGGTGAACTCCGCGTCCGCCATGTCGAACCTGAGTTCGTCAGGCTCCGGCGCATAGCCTTTGCCATCGACGAACTTGAGGCTCGCCTCTGGGTCGATAAAGCGGCGAATGAGCCAAGCGGAGGCGATGCGATCGACATGGACATGGCGGCGCGTCACCCAAACGCGGCGTTTTAGTTCGGCCGGCGTCAGCTCGGGCGCACCCGGGCCGCTCACATCGGGATGTTGGTGAGAGCGGCGTTCTGCCTCGGCAATGGCGGCCTCAGTCGCCTGCTGGCCGTGGGCACCGAAAAAGTCGATGGCGGCGATCTCGTTCAGGCGCTTGCGCAGGCGGCCCACATCCGCCGCCGCGACGTACTCGCCCTCACACAGCTCGCGCGCCTCGCGCGTCAACTCCTCGTAGTCGGCGTCACGCGCGGCGTCGAACAGTCCGCGCAGCTCCGCATCGCCCATGCCGCTGGCGAGCCGCGCTTCGAGGATCAGCGCCTCGCCGCCATTCTCGGTGATCTCGCGATGCAGCTCTTCGAACAGCGCGCGCGTATCCTCGCGATTGGGAAGCGCATGGACGGCATTCTTGAGCGGCGCGGCCCCGATCGCCTGCAAGCGCCGCCACACCTTCACCCGCAAATAGGCAGGCTTGGCCGGAAGCTGCGGGATCAGGAGCAACCAAGGGGAAACTTGTGTGTTTATCATAGTTGTATCGTCACTAGTCTACGAGTGTAAGGGTTGCATCACAAGTCCCATGAGCATAGGACTGCTTATCGCGAAGAAAGAAACCGGCGCGCGATGCTGGGTTTGTCGCGGCTCGCCGGCGGCGCGCTCGCATGACGGGAGGCTTTCCGTGCCGAATGCGCTGATAAAGGATCAATTATGCTGAAAAAGGCCCTCGCCTTGGGATTCGCCAGCCTCCTGCTTGCAAGCCCGGCATGGGCAGCGCTGGACTGGTCGGCGGTCGACCGGGCGATAGGACGAGCGGGGGCTGAACAGGCGGGGGGCGTTCACCGCTACAGCTTCCCGCGTTCGGACCTAAGCGTCACGCTGGATGGGGTGACGATCAAGCCCTCCCTCGCGCTCGGTTCCTGGGCGGCGTTTCAGCCGATGGGCGACGAGGCGATGGTGATGGGCGATCTCGTGCTGACGCACGACGAGGTGAACCCCGTTATGAGCCGCCTGCTCGCAAGCGGTTTCACGATCACCGCACTCCACAATCATCTGCTCCGCTCGTCGCCCGCGACCATGTACATGCACATCGCCGGCCACGGAGACCCGGTGAAGCTCGCGGCCGCGCTCCGGCAGGCACTGTCAGCCAGTCGGACCCCGCTCACCGCGCCGCAATCGCCCTCGGTCAGCGCAACCGCATCGGCACTCGATCTCGACACGGCCACGCTCAACCGATTGATGGGCGGTGAGGGCAAGACCGCCGGCGGCGTCCTCCAATACAGCTTTCCGCGCGTCGAGCGGCTGATGGACGGCGGCATGGAGACTCCGCCGACGATGGGCACGGCGACCGCGATCAACTTTCAGCCGACCGGGAACGGTCGAGCTGCGATCACTGGCGACTTCGTACTAGTCGCAAGCGAGGTCGATCCAGTCCTGCGCGCGCTGCGAGCGAACGGGATCGAAGTCACCGCGCTGCATAATCACATGCTGAACGACGAGCCGCGGTTGTTCTTCATGCACTTCTGGGCCAACGACGACGCAGCCAAACTCGCCCGTGGGCTGCGCGCGGCGCTCGACAGGATGAACAATCAGAGGAGTTGAAACCGGACGACGGCTCATTGGGCCGTGACCGCCGCCCGCTCGACCCACGGCCCTCATCCAGGAAGTGGAATGAACATGGCTAGCAAACGAACTCTCACTGTCGTCGCGGGCGTCGGCGCGGCCGCGCTGGCGATTGCCGGTGTCGCGATCGCGCAAAACCACGAGGCGAACGAGAACCGGATCATCGGCGAGCACAGCGAAAGAGATATCCCGCTCGATCAGGTGCCTCAGGCCGCGATGAACGCCGCACGTGCGCAACTCGCGTCAATAAGCAAAGTGGAGCAAGTCACTCGAAAGGCGGACGGAAGCACGCTCTATGAAATCAAGGGCAAGAACAGTGACGGCAAGACGATCGAACTGTTCGTCACGCCTGAAGGCCAGGTGCTCGGCCGCGAATGATGAAAATCTCGGCGGGTCGGCTGTCGGCGGGCCGGCCCACTTACCTCGAATGCAATGTCACGAGACGGGAGAGGAAAATGAGGCCAAGGCGATTGATATTGTTCTGCGCTGTCTTGGCCGCCCTGCCAGGTAGCGCGGTCGGTCAAACAGAACCCGCTTCAGCAACAGGCTCGGTACTGTTCGCAAGCTGCCAAGCGAATGAGCCGCGATGCGGCGCCTATCTGCAAGGCGTGCTCGACATGATGATTGGTGCACGAGAAGCAGAATGCGGTGCTCCACGCTACGACCGGGCGGCGCTGCGCGCGGCATACCTACGCTGGGCGGAGCGGAATAGCTATTTCCTGAGCGTTCATATGGTGGCGGGCGCTGAACGGGCGCTAAAGGAGGCATGGCCATGCCCGTAGCACGCCATATTCCGGCGGCGCAGCCTGCTGGCGACTGTTTTTAGGGTAGGCGAAGCGTCCGCCTGACGGTGAATTCCGCCCGCTCAACGATCCCATGTCGCGACTCAAGCTCGTCAGTTAGCGTGTTGCAAAGCCGACTGATCGCGCGCTTCTAATATTGCGCCGTAGCGCTAGGTCGGCTTCGCTGGGGGCTGCCCCGCTCGCTCCGGTCAAAGCTGCCGATTCCCTATCCTGATTGTGCATCGCACCGGTTGCTTAGCCTTGACGGCCTGCTGCTCGCAGGCGTCGATGGCATCGCGGTTGTCGCGGCGCATCTCGGCGGCATCGACGATGGCCTGCCATGCATCTGGGCGACCGGCACGCATGATCCGGGCTCCGGCCTCCCACAGCGTCGGCTCGCGCACGGTTCGTGCGGCGATGCGTTCGGGCCAGTGCCAGCTGACCGGCATGATGCGCGCGACCACGCCGGGCAAGATCGCCCAGAGCAGGCAACCGGCAAGAACTCCGCAGCCGATGCCCCACCATATATGCTCGCGCTGCTGCTCCCGCGTGTGGGCGTTGCCGATGATCCGATGCAATGCCTGAACAGCGTCCACCTGACTCTGCTGGACCTGCTGGACGCCAGCCCGGTCGCCCTCGCGGGCTTTCTGCGCCGCTGCGGCAATGCGCTCCCCCATATCCTCCGGGGTCATGTCCAGCGCGGGTGCATCCTCGATCGCCTTCAACCGCATGGTGATCCCGGCGAGATAGGCGTTCGTCTTTTCCAGCGTAGGGTTATAGTCGGGGATCTCGATGTTCAGCCGTTCGGCCGCCATATGCTCGACGGCGCGGACCATGAGGGCGATGCGCTCGTCGAGTCCCGCCACCCGATCGTCGAGCCGCGCGAAAGCTTCCGCCGCGTTTTCCTGTCGGGGTTCCGGCTTTGGTGCTTTCGACGGCAATTGTTGTTCGTCCATGTCATCTTCTCCTGGCTAATGACCGATACCCATGTCGCGGCCGAGGTCGCGGATCTGATCGGAGGGGATGGAGTTGGCGAGGTCGCGCGACAGGCTGCGCGCCATGTCGCGGCTGATCTCGAGGCCGAGTTCGCGGCTGCGTCCGTCGAGCACCGATTCAAGCTGGGCGTCGCGCGCGAGGCTCTTCGCCATGCCCGCCATGCTCTGCGCGACACGCTTCGCGCCGCGTAGATCGCCATCGCGGACCAGCTCTTCGCGCTGGCGCTGCAACTGCTGCCAGCCCTCGACGAAGCGGTCGGCGCGCTGGAACGGATCGATGCGGATTTCCGCCTCAAGCTGCATCGCCTGGAGCGCGGACTGGCCGCGCCCGCCAGCAGCCTCGCGGACAAGCTCGGGCTGGCGCTTGAAGGCGGCGCCAAGATCGGTGGAAGCATTTGGCCGGATCGCGTCGAGCGATTCCTTTGCCCGGTCCAGCGCTGTGCGCTGGTGCGGCATCGGGTCGAGCCCCTGCGCGCGGGTCTGCTGCACGGCGTCGAGCGCCTTTGCGTAGCGCTCCACCGCGCCGCGAACACCACCGGCGCGCATGGATTGCTGGTCGCGGGCGAACTGGTTACTTCGTTCCGGTTCGTGCGGTCGGCGCGCTGGCCGGAAGTCGGCGAAGATCGAGCGTTCGCGTTCGGGCGCTGCCGCTCCGCGCTCCGTCCTGCCGATCGCGAGACGCAAGCCATCGAACATGCCGCGCGCTTTCTCCGGCACGGCCTTGACGATTCCCGCGACACGCTCGCCGAAGCTGATGCCGCGCCGTTCGGCAAAGGTGCGCTCGGGATCGGCCTTGGCGTAATCCTGCGCCATATCCTTGGGCCGGTCGCGCGACAGGGTGCTAACAAGCTTACCCCGATCCTTGAAGTCATCGCGGCCATAATGGAGCGCCACGCCGTCACGATGACGCGACAGCGCGACATAGGCACTGTGACGATCCATGCCCGGCGTCGCCAGCACATGCGTCCGGTCCACCGTCATGCCCTGCGCCTTGTGGATCGTGGCGGCATAGCCATGATCGAAATCGCGATAGTCTTTGACGTCAAACGCGACATTGCGCCCGTTATCGGTACGCACCGCCATGCGCTGCTCGCTGACCCGCTCGACCGTCCCGAGCGTGCCATTTTTCACCTCCAGACTGCGCTCGTTGCGCAGGAACATGATGCGGTCGCCGGCGGCAAAATCCCGTTCGCCGCGTTCGGTTTTGATGCGAACGTTGTCGCCAAGATCACCGCTGGCGCGCAGCGCTCCGCGCGCCGCTTCGTTGAGTTCGCGCACCTCGGCATTGGTATGGGTGAGAATGATCCGGCTGGCGTCCGGATTCGCCTGCCGGTCGCGATCCCAGCGCTCGATAAGGTGGTCGCGCGCCGCCTCGCGCGTATCGGCGGCGTGCAGCATTTCCCTGTCGGAATAGGCGCCGATCGCCTCGCCAGCCCGCCCGGTCGCGAGATGCCGGGTGGCCTCCTGCTGCCAGCCTTCATGCTGGCGGCGCACCTCGGTGATCTCGACGCCGCCATGCCGTTCGTGGATCGCCCGGAACGCCGCGCCCGCCTCGATCGCCTGCAACTGCTGCGGGTCGCCGACCAGTACGACCTTGGCTCCGGCATCGGCGGCGTGACCCAGCACGCGTTCCATCTGGCGCGTGCCGACCATGCCCGCTTCGTCGATGACGAGAACATCGCGCGCGGTCAGCAAATCGCGACCCTGCGCCCAGCCATGTTCCATGCTGGCGATCGTGCGCGAGGCGATGCCGGAGCCGTTTTCCAGACCCTCGGCGGCGATGCCCGACAGCGCTGCACCGCGCACATTGAGGTCAGCCGACTCCCATATGTCGCGCGCGACGCCCAACATGGCGCTTTTACCGGTCCCGGCATAGCCCACGACGATTGCAAGCCGCCTCTCATCGGTGATATGTACCAGCGCGGCCCGCTGCTCTTTCCCGAGCACCAGGCCACCACTCCCGGCGGCGTCGAGCCCACTTTGCAGCGACGCTGCCGGGAGACCAAAGCCCCGCCCGTCGCTGAGCCTTTCCACTGCGCGGTCCAGCCGTTGCTCGGTCTCGATCATCTCGCGGCTGGTGAACCGATCTTCGCCGCGTCCATCCTTGCCAAGCGCGATCATGTCGGGCGATGCTTTGACTGCCGACATCACGGCATCAAACTGATCCTTCCCGTCGCTATGACGATGCACGAACATTGCCATATCGCGCTGCGTGAACGTCGCCTGATGGTGGGTGATCGCATCGAGCGCGACGCGAGGTTCCGCAATGATGCGTTCGCCGTTGCGCTGCGCGACCGCGCGATGATCTTCGATCCGTTCGACTTCGAGACCGCGCTCCCCCATGCGCGATGCGGCGGGACCGATCTTATCCTGCGGTTCGAGGGCGATGCCCTGCGCTTCCAGACTGCGGTGATCGATGCGCGCATCGATGTCGAGTTCGGCAAGCCGCCGATTGACTTGATCCGCCCAACGCTCACGCCATTGCTCGACAAGTTCGGTGCGGTTCCAGTCGCGCACCTTCGCGCCAAAACCATCTTCGCCCACCTCGCGCATGGTGAGCATGACATGGG
>CAUUIU010000157.1:0-7230 GCA_963545025.1 uncultured Sphingopyxis sp.
TCAGTGTCTCGTGGGCTCGGAGATGTGTATAAGAGACAGGACATGGCGCCCGTCGCCGCTGCTGATCGTCGCATGCTGCGGGTTCACCGCCAGGTCGGCGACGTGGATCGTGTTGCTGCCCTCGCGGCCGAGCGTGATCGTATCGCCCGGCAGCGGCTGGTCGCGAATGATCTGCTTGCCCGTCTTGGTCGTCGAGATGCGGCGCAGGATGAAGCTCATGGTCCCCCTCCCCGCCTGACCAGTAGAAGAAGACGCTGATGACGTGCGCCGACAGTGCCGCGATCAGCGCAAAGGTCAGCGGCACATGCACATAGAGCCAGATTTCCAGCAGCCCGCGAATCCGCAGATGCTGGCGTAGTCGCGCAAGCGCTGCCTCCTTTTGCTTGAGCAATCCGATCACCTTTTCGCGCGCGGCGGCATCGCTGCTGCGCGATAGGGTGAGCGTGCGGAGCGCCGCCGCGGTCGCGCAATTCGGATAGCGTCCGCCAAGCCGCGCGACGATACCGCCCGCGAACGGATCCTCGTCGAGCGCGGCGAGTACCGGAGCCGTATCCTCGGGCGTCAGCGGCTGGGCGGCACTGTGCAGCTGCCGGTCGAAGGCCCGGATCGCCTCAAGCATCTGCATCTGCGTCATCTCGTCGCGGTTGTTCGACAGCGCCGCGGGCAGCGTCGCATAGACGATGACGCCATAAAGCCCCGACAGGATCACCAGCATCATCAGCGCCCATGCCAGCGTATGCACGTTCCAGCCGAGCTGGAATCCTGTGTGCCAGGTGCCGACGACGATCAGGCTGAGCCCCAGATAGACATGCGCCGAGGTCCACGCTTTCAGCGACCAGTGATCGCTCGTCATCTTGCGTTTGCGATAGCCGAGCGCAGTGAGCCAGAGGATCAGCCCCGCACCAATGGTGCCGAGTGTATAGCCGTACCAGCTGCCGCCATTGTGCCGCGGCGTCACGTCGACCAAGGCATAGGAGACGATGATCAGCAGGCAGAGCCCGCCCGAAATCTTCGCCCAGCGGAAACCCGCATAGCGCAGGAAACCCTCGTGCCGCCGCTCGCGGACGCGCTCGACCTGGGTAGCCTTCGACCGGCGGCGCTTGAACAGGCTCGCCATCAGTCGGTGTCCTCGTCGAGCCGTGCGATCGACAGGAATTCTTCGGGCGACACGCGGATCGCGGCGCCGGTGGGACACGCACGAACACAGGCCGGGCCGCCCGAAATGCCTTTGCACATGTCGCATTTGACCGCGATCTTCTTGGGCTTCTCATCGCCCAATTGCTTCTTGGTCCATTTGGGCGACGGTTCGCCCGGACCGGGGCCGAAGCCGGTGAGCAGCCAGCGCAGCAGGCTCGGCTTCTCGGGTGGCGCGGCTTCCATGCGGATCACGCCGTAGGGGCAGTTGCGCATGCAGTTGCCGCAGCCGATGCAGCCTGGTTCCATAAACACTTCGCCATCGGGGCCGCGGTGGATCACGTTCGGCGGACAGTCGGCCATGCAATGCGGATGCTCGCAGTGGCGGCAGCTCGTCGGCACATGCAGGTGCGCAAAGGTCTTGCCGGCCTCGCGGTCGAGCCGTGACAGGCCTTCATGGCTGTCGGCGCATGCCTTCTCGCAATTGTCGCAGCCGACGCACAGATTCTCGTCGATCAGCAGCGCGTCGGTCGCCTCGCCCAGCCCCTCCTTCATGATGAAAGTCGCGGTATCCGAATAAAGATCGACCGCGCTCGAATAGCTGGCCTTGCGCGACTCAATGAAGCTGTTCATCGCCGCGCGTTCGGCAACCGCAGCCTCGGTCGCCTCGCGGACCTGCGGCCGCTTGGCAAGCATCGCCTTGAACTGCTGTCCCTTCAGCCGGATCACTTCGCTCGCAACCGCGGCCTTGACCGTGGCGTTGCGCGGCTCGCCGCTGAGCACCGCCATTTCGCCGAAGAAGCTGCCTGCCGGGAGGTATCGGAGGAAGATCGGCTTGCCGCCGATATTCTTCTCGACCACCATCGATCCCGAACGGATGACATAGACGTCGTCACCCTCGTCGCCCTCGGCCAGCACGACCTTGCCCGCCGGGAAGCGTTCGATCGCCGGATCTTCGACGATCGGCTGGAGGTCCTCGACCGTCAGCCCGCCCTTGAAGATCTGCAGCAACTGACGTTCGAGCGAGATGCGGTTGATCACGCGCTTCGCGCCCGGCACTGCAGCCATCAGCTTGAGCGCGGCAGTGCGCGACACTTCGACGAAGATGCTGTCCTCGCCCGCGCGGATCGTCGCGCCGCGTTTGCGACCCGAGATCAGGCCGACCTCGCCAAAGATCGATCCCTCTTCGATGGGCACCGTGAAATCGGGGCCGACCTCGACCACTGCATGGCCGTCGGCGATCGCGAACAACGATGAACCCGGCTCGCCCTTTTCGAACACGACGTCACCCTTGGAATAAAAGGCGACCTTCGAATCCAGCATGAATTCACGCATCTGGAGCGGCGAGACGTCGGCGAAGATGCGGATGCGCGTGCGCAGGAATTCGAGCCACTCGCTGACCGATTTCTTCTGCGGCAGGCCCGCGAAGATCGCCGCCAGATCCTTTTCGTCGGCGGGGGTCAGCGCCTGGTTGCCGTTGAGGAATTCGACGACGTCATAACCCTGGTTCATGCAATGCTTGATCAGCGGATAGCCCGCGAGCGCGCCGATGACATAGAGGCCCGGAACCGTCGTCTCGAACGTCGGCGACAGCTTCGGAAAGGCTTCGCGGTCTGGTCCGGTGAACTCGATCCCCATCGATTCGACGAAGCCGCGCGGCGCCACCGACCCGAGGCGCGCGACGATGACATCGCATTCGATCTTTTCTTCGCCCGTCGGCGTTTCGAGCGTCAGCCAGCCCGGCTCGACCTTCTTCGGCTGCGTTTCGGTGCGGATCGACATGAAACCATTCTCGCCGGCTTCGGTCATGTCGGAGACATTCTTGGCCTTGGCGCGCGCAAAGTCCTTCGAGCGGTTCAAAATGGTGACGGTGTTTTCGAGCGCCTCCTCGGCAACCCCGAGCGCATTTTCGATCCCCGCGTCGCCCGATCCGACGACGGTGATATGCTTGTCCTTGAAATCTTCGGGATCGTCGACCTGATAGATGATGTGCGGCATGTCGGCGCCTTCGCAGCGCATCCGGTTCGGATTGCCCTGCGTGCCGATCGCCAGCACGATATTTTCTGCCGTGTAGACGTCGCCCTTTGCGGTCTTGATCGCGAACGCGCCCTTCTCGCCGGTCACCTCGGCGACCTCGGCGTGATAAGCGACGTTCACCTTGTTGTTCGCGGCGTCCTCGTCCCAATTGCCGAGGATATATTCGCGCGCGCCCTCGGCGAACCGGCAGTCGGAGCGCAGGTCGAGCCGCTCGGGCGTCGCGAGCACGCGCTTGCCCTTTTGATATTTGAAGATGGTGTCCGACAGATGGTCGGTTTTTTCGAGCAGGACATGGCTGAGCCCGAGCTGCGCGGCGCGCGACGCGGCGCTGAGCCCTGCGGGGCCCGACCCGATGATCGCGACCTTGACCGGCTCGCTCATGGGCGCGCCAGATGGCGGCAAAAGCCGCAATCATCGCGTTTGGCCGTGATGCTGACGAACGCGCGCACGGGCACCCCTTCCCCTATCGCCAGCCCCCCGGCGAACTCATAACGGATGCGACCCGGACTTATGTCCTGGGTGCTAGGCTATGCCCTTGAAAGCGGGGAAAGGTCAACCGGGAGCGGCGAGAAACCGGCCGTTGCGAGCCATTCTCAATAGATCGGCCGTTCGGCGAGGAAACCCGTCAGGCGAGTTCGAAAATCTCGCTGATGCGGCTCGACGCCACCGGCTCGAAAGGCGCCCAGCCGTCAGGACCGAGCTTTTCGAGCGGGCGGAAACGCGCCTTGTACGCCATCCGCGCCGACCCTTCGATCCAGTAGCCCAGATAGACATAGGGCAGCCCGGCCTTGGCGGCGCGCAGCACATGGTCGGCGATGATATAGGTGCCAAGCCCCTCGCGCAGCGGATGCGCGGCATCGAAGAAGCTGTAGATCATCGACAGCCCGTCGCCCTGCCGATCGGTCAGGCAGCATCCGACGAGGCGGCCCTTGCCGCCGTCGGTGGCGGGCTCGCGATATTCGATCATATAGCTATCGACCGGGGTCTGCTCGACCATGTCGGCGAAATCCTGCTCGTCCATGTCGGCCATGCCGCCATTGGGATGGCGTGAGCCGAGGTAGGAGCGCAGCAGCGCATATTGTTCTTCGGTCGCCCATGGCTTGCACGCGGTTGCGACCAAGTCGCTGTTCCGGCGGATCGTCCGCTTCTGCGAACCGCTGGGAACGAATTCGGCGGCGCAGACACGAACCGAGACGCACGCCGAACAGTCGGCACAGCTCGGGCGATAGGCGACCGACTGGCTGCGACGGAAGCCGATGCGGCCCAGCGCGTCGTTCAACTCGTTTGCACTGTTGCCGCTGAGTTCGGTGAACACTTTGCGTTCAGTCTTGCCCGCCAGATAGGGGCACGGCGCGGGGCTCGTGACAAAAAAGCGGGGAAAACGGAACGGTGCGGACACGCGGAATAACCTCCGGACTTGTGGGTGCGGAGCCCCCCGACGCGGGTCCGACGCCTTACTTGCACCAACTATGCCGCGCGCCGTCAATGGTGCAAAGCGCATTTACCATTTTTACGCGTCCCGTTCTGAATCAACGCGAAAATTTTGTGAATCGCCCGGTAAGGATTGTGCCGATTTGAATCGATTGTGGCGCGAATCCTAACTGTACCCGCGCAATTCGTCGCCGGTCAGCGTCGCGACGTGCAGCACGTTGGTCGATCCCGGGGTGCCGAACGGAACCCCCGCCATCATCACCAGCTTGGCGCCCGCCTTGCAGATGCCGTGGCGCAGCGCCATACGCTTGCCCTTGGCGATCATCTCTTCAAAGCTGCCGATGTCCTTGGTCGGCACCGCATGCGCGCCCCACAAGAGGCCCATGCGCCGCGCCGCCTCGCGCTTCGGCGTCAGCACCAGCAACGGCGCACCCGGCCGCTCGCGCGCGACACGGCGTGCGGTCGAACCCGATGCCGTGAAGCAGATGATCGCGTCGGCGGCGATCGTCTGGATGATCGTACCGGCCGCCTCGGCAAGCGCGTCGGCGGTCGTCGCGTCGGGCGCCGTCTCGGTGAAGTGGAGGCGGCGGAAATAATCGGGGTCGCTTTCGACCGAGCGCGCGATCGAATCCATCATGGTGACAGCTTCCACCGGGAAAGAACCCGCCGCAGTCTCGGCCGACAGCATGATCGCGTCGGCACCATCGTACACCGCCGTGGCAACATCGCTAACTTCCGCGCGCGTCGGCGAGGGAGAGACGATCATTGATTCGAGCATCTGCGTCGCGACGACAACGGGCTTGCCCATGCGCCGCGCGGTCGCGACGATCTTTTTCTGAAGCGGCGGCACCGCCTCGGGAGGAAGCTCGACACCCAGGTCGCCGCGCGCAACCATCGCCGCGTCGGCCAGCTCGAGAATTTCCTCGATGCGCTGCACGCCCGACGGCTTCTCGAACTTCACGAGCAACGCCGCCTTGCCGCCGATCAGCGTCCGCGCCTCGGCAACGTCCTCGGGCCGCTGGACGAACGACAGCGCGATCCAGTCGACATGCTGTTCGAGCGCGAAGGTCAGGTCCTTGCGGTCTTTCTCGGTCAGCGCCGCCAGCGGCACGACGACGTCGGGGACGTTGACGCCCTTGCGATCCGAAATCTTGCCGCCGACCTCGACCAATGTTTCGATCTTGTCCGGCGCGACGCTCTTCACGCGCAGCACCAGCTTGCCGTCGTCGATCAGCAGGCGCGTGCCGGCTTCGAGCGCGGCGAACAGCTCGGGATGCGGCAGATAGACGCGCGTGGCATCGCCCGGCGTTTTATCAGTGTCGAGGATGAAGCTCTTGCCGTTCACCAGCTCGGCCGGACCGTCCTTGAAGGTCCCGACGCGCAGCTTTGGCCCCTGCAGGTCGACGAGTATGGTCGTCGGTCGTCCGGTCTCCTTTTCGAGCGAACGGATCGCCGCGATGACCTTTGCATGACCAGCGTGATCGCCATGGCTCATATTGACGCGAAAGGCATCGGCGCCCGCACGGTGCAGCTCGGCGATCATCTCGGCATTGGCGCTTGCGGGCCCAAGGGTCGCCAGGATGCGGACCTTGCGCTGGCGGGGGGTAAAGCTTTGAACCACAAATGCTCCGATGGCTGGGGGACGTCCGATAACTGGGGGACGCTAGGGCAATGCCGTCTTGATGCCGCCAAGGCAACAACCGTATAGCTATTCAATCACTCAAAGGAGCCCCCATGTCCTGCAGCGACGACCAGACCAGCGCCAACGACGCCCTCGACAGTCTCGACGACGCGGTCGCCGCCGCAGCGTTCCGCCGCCTCGTCCGCCTGCTCCAGCATCGCAGCGACGCGGCGAATATCGATTTGATGGGCCTCGCGGGATTTTGCCGCAACTGCCTCGGCGACTGGATCGCCGAGGCGGGCGGCACCGACAAGGAAAGCGGCCGCGCCATCGTCCACGGCATGCCGACGGCGGAGTGGAAAGCGCTCTTTCACGTTGCCGCCACCCCCGACCAGCTCGCGCGGATGGAGGAAAGCATGGCGAAGAACCCGCATCGCTGATCTTGCTCCCGTCCGGCTTTGCGGACATGACCGTCTGACACATCATATGATGCAGTCAAACGGGGAGAATAGGCGATGCGCAAGATATTGGTCGCAGCGATACTTGGGTCGGCGCTTATCGCGAGTACGCCGCTGGCTGCGCAGCCAGGCTCGACCTATATCCACGCCGGGCGCTTGCTCGACCAGCCCGGACGCGAACCCCGCGGACCTTCGACAATTATCGTTCGCGACGGGAAAATCGCCGAAGTGCGGGACGGCTATGTCGTCGCCGAGGGCGGCGCCAACACCATCGACCTGAAGAACGCCTTCGTTCTGCCCGGCCTGATCGACATGCACGTCCATATCTCCAGCGACGACAATCTGCTGCGCAGCCGCCTCGAAAGTTCGGGGCGCGACGTCGAGGATGTATTCGTCATCGCCCAAGGGAACGCGCGCCGCACCCTCGAAGCAGGTTTTACGACAGTGCGCGATCTAGGCGGCGATGGGCGGACCACGACGACGCTGCGCGATGCGATCAACAACCTGTCTCTTATACACATCTGACGCTGCCGACGAAGCTAGAAGTGT
>CAUUIU010000158.1:0-7206 GCA_963545025.1 uncultured Sphingopyxis sp.
GCACAACCTTGCCAAGGTTGGGGTCGAGGGTTCGAATCCCTTCGCCCGCTCCAGTTTTTCAATAAATTTCAGCGATTTAGACGGAAACGAATTCGTTTCCTCTGGAGGCAAATTGTCTTCAAAAGCGCTTTTGTCACCATAATGTCTCCAGATCAGATCCAAGGTTCTGCTACTCTGGCGTAGGCGCGCGACCCCTGTTTGAGACGCTCGATCTAATATCCGCGATATGCTGAGGAAGAATCACCTTCGCACGAGCGCTCAACTTAGCGGTGCGCTAATGACGTAAGCTTATGAAGATTGAACGGCTCAATCTGGCCGAAAGCGGTCCGTCGGCTTTCGGACGCAATCAAGGTCAGGCGCTGGAAACGCAAGTTGGGCTGCTATGCCGTCGAGGTAGGCTAATCCCTTCGCCCCGCGCCCCTGCACGCATCCACCGCCCAAAAACCCACCCCTCATGAACATCCAGTCCGCGCGCACTGCTATCATCGCCAGCAAGCGAAACGCCGGCATCGCCGCATGCCGAGGCGGATAAATTGCAATTGCCGGGCCGGTTGAGCCTGCGCTACTATTGCCGGGCGGTGGGGAGGCGCAAATGGGCCAATGGAACAGGTGGGGGCTTCATGTCCGAGCCAACCGGCGGCCTACGCTTGGTTGTTTGGCACGTTCCAGCTCCGCACCCCCGATCACCACGAAATCGCGATTACCAACCGCCGCGCGCGGGCGTTGCTGGCGATATTATGCCTGGCCGGAAACGAGGCGATCGAGCGCGATTTCCTGAGCAAACTCCTGTGGCCTGGCCGCTTCGAGGCCCATGCCAGGGCCAGCCTGCGCCAATGCCTGCTCGATCTGGGCAAGCTGCTCGCGCCGCACGGACCGGACATTCTGGACGTCTCGCGCAATAGCGTCGCGCTGCACCCCGGCGCGGTGCTGACCGATCTGGCCGCGCTGGAGGGCGCGCTGGCGAGCGGCGATTTTATCGCGGCGATCGAACAGATCGATGCCATCGGCACGAAGCCGATCCTCGACCAGATGGATTTCGGCACGGCGTTCAACCAATGGCTTGCGCGGCGTAGCGGCGATGCCGAGCGGCGGCTGCATGCGGCGGTCGAGGCGGGACTCGCGACGTTGGACCGGGCCGGCGATCACGAGACGTCCGCACGGCTGCGCGAGGCATGGCCCGCTCGAAGGCCCGAAGCCGCGCCCGCCCGAGCCATCGCGACGGGCGGCGGCCGGACGAGAATTGCGGTCCTGCCCTTTCAGTCGGTCGGCGCGCGCGACACCCCTGATTATTTCGCCGACGGCATCGCCGAGGAGCTTATCACGACGCTGGGACAGGTCCCGCAATTGCTGGTCGCCGGGCGGACCTCTTCGTTCCACTTCCGGGATTCACCGCTGACCCCGCCCGAAATCGCAAAAGCCTTGCGTGTCTCCCACCTCGTCGAGGGTTCGGTCCAGCGGCAGGGCGAAAGGCTGCGAATCCATATCCACCTGATCGACGGTGCCACGGGCTTCGAGAGCTGGGCCCATGGCTATGATGGCTCGCTCGACGGAATCTTCGCCCTGCAGGCAACCGTCGCCCAGGCCGTGACGAGTGCGATCGGCAATGCGCTTGGGATCGCCATGGCACCGCCCCCGGCGCGCGGCATGACCGGCAGCAAACAGGCCTATGATCTGTTCTTGCAAGGCCGCTCATTGAGCGCGCGCGTGTTCGGCGATGGGCTGCTGGGGACTGCCGTCGACCTGCTCGAGCAGGCCGTGGCGCTCGACCCGCAATTCGCAGAGGCTTGGGTCGCGCTGGCCGAGGCGCATCAGCTGATCGCGGTCTACACCCCCTGCCTCGATCGGGCCGCGGAATCGGAACGCATGGCCGACTGCGCACGCACCGCGATCGGCCTCGCCCCCGACCTTGGCTACGCCTACTCGTTGCTCGGGGTTCATCAATGGACACAGAACGACATCGTCGGCGCGCTCGACCTGGCGTTCCAGGGCTATCGGCTCGAACCGAACAATCCGGCGGTCTGCATGCGGCTCGGTTCGTTCCTGCTCTATTGCGGGCGCACCGCCGACGCGATGCGATATGTCGAGGCGGCGATCGATCAGGATCCGGTCGACGGCCGGAAATTCAACCTGCGATCGGTCGGCCGGTTCAACCTGGGCGATATCGACGGGGCGATCGAGGCGGGCCTGCGCATGGTCGACCTTGGCTTTCCGTCGATGTGGCTCGCCGTGGCCACCGCGGCATCGGGACAGCATGAGCTGGCCGTCGAACAATATCAGCAGACCCGGGTGCTGCTCAACAAGGTCATCTTCCCGCCGGCCGGGACCGAGCCAATGCCCCCGGCCGTGATGGACGCCTATTGGCAAGTCGCCGCCAACGGCGTGTGCAGCGGCCGCGACGAGGACCGCACGACCTACTGCGCCATGCTCGACATGATGCAGACACAGTTGCACGATCCGGCCGATGCCTCGATCGTATTGCCCGCGATCTTCATGGGCTACCCCGAACGGCTGTTCGAGGCAGTCAGCCACGCGATCTCACCCGCGAACACGCTGTGCCTGCTGTCGATCTGGGCCGATATCGATCCGATCCGGCGGATCTGGCAGCATGCAGAGTTCATCCCCTTTGCCCAGCGCATCGGCATGGCCGCCGCGTGGGACAAATATGGCTGGCCCGACCTGTTGCCAGCGCCCAGCAATCGCCTGGAAATGCCGTCCCCCCTATCGAATTGACGCTGGATTGACGTTTTATTGACGGCCCGCCAATTGACGGCTGACGCTACGGAAACGCATAGTTCGCGGCGGGTATCGCAGACATTTTAGAGCGTTGCGCCGGCCGGGACACCCCGGTTCTGGCGACAGGAAAACTGTGTCTTCACCAAGGGAGGACGTCATGTCGGCGGATCACGGCCATGGATCGGCGATCGGACGCTCGGCGATGAGCAAGGCGTTCTGGCGCATCCTGCCGCTGATCCTGATCGCCTATCTCTTTGCCTATATGGACCGCGTCAACGTCAGCTTCGCCGCGGCGCACATGAACGAGGATCTGAAGTTCAGCGCGACGATCTACGGGCTCGGCGGCGGCCTGTTCTTTCTGGGTTACGCGCTGTTCGAAATCCCGTCCAACCTGATGCTCGTTCGCTATGGCGCGCGCAAGTGGATCGCGCGGATCATGATCACCTGGGGCCTGCTGTCGGCGGGCATGATGTTCGTGCAGACGCCGATGCAATTCTACACGCTGCGATTCCTGCTGGGTGTCGCCGAGGCGGGCTTCTACCCCGGCGTCATTTTCTATTTCGCCAACTGGTTTCCGCCCTGCCATCGTAGCCGCGCGGTCAGCCGTTTTTTCATTGCCTCGCCGCTGGCATCGGTCGCGATGGGCGGCATGTCGGGTTGGCTGCTGGCGCTCGACGGCTCGGGCGGACTGCACGGCTGGCAATGGCTGTTCCTCGTGCAGGGCTTGCCGACCGTTTTGTTCGGGCTGGTCGTCCTGCGCTATCTGCCCGATGCGCCTGCCACGGTGGGGTGGCTCACGCCGGCGGAAAAGGAGTGGATCCACACCGCGCTGACGCGCGAACAGGCACGGATCGGCGCGCCCGTCCGGCACAATGTGCGGGACGCATTCCGTAATCCGCGCGTCCTGTTGCTCGGTTCGATCGGCTTTCTGTTGATTGCAGTCATCACGACGGTCATCCTCAATGCCCCGCTGATCCTGCAAGATGCGACCACATTGGATGCCAAGTCGATCGGCTATCTGGTCGCGCTCGGCGGTCTTTTGGGTGCGGCGGCCGTCCTTGTTCTCGGCAACCATGCCGACCGACACGGCGACCGTTGGGGCAACGCCTTCTGGTGCGGCATTCTGCTCGCCGGCGCGGTGCTGGTCATGGGCCTGTCGCCCTCACCCCTGCTGGTTTGTATCGCCTATCTGGCCTTTGCGACCGTGTGTTTCACCATCCCGATGCTGACGTCTTCGGGCTGGGCCGAAGCGCTGCACGTGCGCGAGCTCGCCGTCGGGGCGGCGGCGATCAACACCATTTCGCAGATCGGGGCCTTCATCGCCCCCTACGGATGGGGCGCGGCCAAGGATGCGACCGGCAGCTTCCAGCTCGCGCTGATCGCCTTTTCGCTGATCGCGCTGCTGATGTCGGCCCTGATCCTGCTGCTGCGCCATCAGCTGCGCGAACGGATCGCGGAGGCCGACGCGGTGCCAGCTTAGCCATTTTGTGAAGACCCACCCGAACCCGGGCGGGCAGGTTGAAAGGAAGAGACGATGACGATGATAAAAACACTCTTAGCCGGGGCCGCTATTCTGGTCGCCGCCGCGCAGGTCACACCGGCCATTGCGCAAGAATCGAGCTACAAGCCCGGCACGGTCTGGGAGGCTGGCCGCATCGATGTGCTGCCCGGCCAGTTCGAAAACTATATGGATTGGCTGGCGACCAGCTGGAAGAAGATCCAGGAATTGGGCAAGGCCGAGGGCGTTGTCGTCGAATATCATGTTCTGGCGACCAATAACCCGCGCGCCGGCGAACCCGACCT
Source organism: uncultured Sphingopyxis sp. (assembly GCA_963545025.1). Lineage (GTDB taxonomy): Bacteria > Pseudomonadota > Alphaproteobacteria > Sphingomonadales > Sphingomonadaceae > Sphingopyxis. The sequence goes on from CAUUIU010000158.1 coordinate 4,537, forward strand.
GATCCTGATCGTCGAATATAAGGATTACCTGACCACCGCCCAGCAGGAAGCGATGCGGAAAAAGGTCAACGCCCTGCTGGCACAAGACAATCGCCAGGCGTCCACGGCGTCGGGCGAGCGCGGCAAGATGCGCGAACAGCTCGGCAGTACCGAATATCAGGAACTGATTCTGAAATAAGCGATCCGATTGCGGATCATGGCAGGCGGCGTATCCATCCCGCGCCGCCTGCCCCCCCTTCGCTCCACCCTCATCTGGGGAGGTGACCATGGCATCGATCGAAGAGGTCGCCCGCGATTTCACGGCGATGTTGCGCGCCGGCCAGTTTGAAGCCGCCGGAGACCGCTATTGGGCACCCGATGTGACGAGCATCGAACCGGTGACTTTACCCAGCGGCATTTGCGCGACGGCTTCGGGTATCGATGCGGCGCGGATCAAGTGCCATGCCCGCTTTGGTAGCTCCCAAATCGACGAAATCGGTATCGATGGGCCGTTCGTCACCGGCAACCAGTTCGCGCTGTTCCTCGACATGGTGATCGTCGACCGCGCCAGCGGCGCGCGCCAGCCCTTCACCGAAATCGCGCTCTACACCGTGCGCGACGGTCAGATCGCCGAGGAGCGGCATTTTTATGACTGATATTGCAATCGCGTTCCACGCGCCGCCTCTCGCGCTGGCCGCTTCGGCGATACCGGCCCCGAACGGCGAGCCGTGCGCTATCGCAAAAGGACGCACCGCGCCGCCGCGATGCGTCCTTGTCCGGCTGGTCCCGGCTGGTCCGGCAATCAGCGCTGTGCCACCTTGCGATCGAGAAAATCGGCGATCAGCGGCGCCGCGACATCAAGCTTGTCCTCAAGCAGGAAGTGGCCGGTGTCGAGCAGATGCATCTCGGCATCGGGCAGGTCGCGCAGATAGGGGTGGGCGCCCGATTCGGGGAATATCTTGTCATTCTTGCCCCAGACGATCAGCGTCGGCGGCTTACGCTCGCGAAAAAAGGCCTGAAATCGGGGATAGAGCGGCACATTGGTGCGATAGTCGTAAAAAAGGTCGAGCTGAATCTCGTTGTTGCCCGGCCGGTCGAGCAGCGCCTGATCATGGACCCAATTGTCGGGGCTGATCCGCGATACGTCGCGCACGCCGTCAGTATATTGGAACTTCGTGACGTCGAGCGTCAGCATGCTGCGCATCGCCGCCCGGTTTGTCGCCGAACCGTCGGCCCAATAGGCCTTGATCGGATCCCAGAAGGCGCCGAGCCCCTCGTCATAGGCATTGCCGTTCTGGACGATCAGCGCGCTCACCCGTTCGGGATGCTTGAGCGCGAGTCGGTATCCGACCGGTGCGCCATAATCCATGACATACATGGCGTAGCGGTCGCTGCCGATCTGGCCGAGCAGCCCGTCGACGAGATCGGCATAGCGCGCAAAGCTGTAATCGAACGTAGCGCGGTCGGGGCTCTCGCTCTGGCCGAAACCCGGGAAATCGGGTGCGATCACATGATAGCGCTGGGCGAGCAGCGGGATGAGGTTGCGGAACATGTGCGAAGAGGTCGGGAAACCGTGCAGCAACAGGACGGTCGGCGCGCCCTTCGGACCGGCTTCGCGGTAGAAGATCTTCACGCCGTCGACATGCGCCGTGCGATAATGGACGGTTGCGGGTGCCGGTGCGACCTCGGTCGTCTGGGCCGGGGCGGCAAGCGCTTCGCCGACGGGCAGGATGCTCGCGGATGCGAGCAGGGCGGACAGGATAAACTGCTTCATCGTCTTTCTCCATCGGGGCGCATCGACGACAGTGCCGGGCCTCGGGTGGAGAAATACTCTTTCTTCTGATTTCGATAATCGGCTGAATGGGAAAGGCATTATTCCATAATCTGGAATAATGCCTTTCGGTGATTTCTCAGAACAGTCCGGGGAGTTCGCGCTGCGCCGCGCTCGGTTTCTCGGGAACCAGCATTTCGGGCTCGGCCGCCACACCGACCTCATGCCCTTGCGCCGACAGCCCTACGCCTGCGGCCGCGATGGCCGACGTGCAGGCTTGTCCCGAGAGAAAGTCGATCGCCTTGCGCACCGACGCTTCGCGCACGTCGCCCAGCGGAAAGGCAAGGTCGTCGCCCGCCGCGCAGCTATTCGGAATCTTCGAAGCAAGACCGGAGTAGTAATCGCCTTGCCCGGCTGCATTCACGGTTGCGAATGCGACCACCCGCATCCGGTCGTCGCATTCAGCCTTGTCGAGCGCAATCTGACCAACGGGCTTGCCATAGGTGTTGCTGCCGACGAGCGTCATATTGGTGCCGAGGAAGGGCAGCATGCCGTTGATGACCAGTTCGCTCGCCGACGCCGTCGAACTGGTCCCGATAAAGGCGATTCGGGTCGGCGCGATCGATTCGGTAGTCGGCGCGAAGCGATGCTGGTCATTTTCCGCCGATTTCGACGACCGGAAAACGGTCTGCGAAAAAACCGCCCCGCCCCGGCCTTCACCCATCAGGTCTCCCATCAGGTCGGCGGTCGAAACGAGCCCACCGCCATTATAGCGGAAATCGATGACGACGTCGGTGACCCCTTGGGCGCGGAAATTGGCGAAGGCGGCGCGCAGCTGTGGATTGGCCGACGAGATGAAGCTGCGCAGGTTCAGATCTGTCTCTTATACACATCTGACGCTGCCGACGAAGCTAGAAGTG
>CAUUIU010000159.1:0-7202 GCA_963545025.1 uncultured Sphingopyxis sp.
GGGAGGGGGACCGCCGCCGCAGGCGGTGGTGGAGGGGCGGCACCGTCGCGCAAAGGCCCCTCCGTCAGCGCTTCGCGCTGCCACCTCCCCATGGCTTCGCCACAGGGAGGATCAATGGCAACTAACGGTCGTTAACTGCCGCTAGGCCGCCGCGAAGCGGATCGGCAGGCGCTTGAGCCCCCCGACGAACACCGATTCAACCCGCGCCGGCTCACCCGCCAGTTCGAGGCTCTTCAGCCGCGGCAGCAATTCCTCCATCAATATCCGCATTTCCATCCGCGCCAGATGCTGGCCGAGGCAGACATGCGCGCCGAAGCCGAAGGCGATCTGCTGATTCTTTTCGCGGTCGGGATCGAAGGCGAAGGGGTCGCCGAACACGCCCTCGTCGCGGTTGCCCGAGACATAGTTGAGCATCAGCCAGTCGCCCTCGCGGATCATCTGCCCTCCGATCTCGACATCCTCTTTCGCGCTGCGCATGAAATGCTGGACCGGCGTCGTCCAGCGGATCGCTTCCTCAATCAGCCCCGCCTTGTCGCTGTCGGCCGAACGGAAGCGGTCGAACAGCGCGGGATTCTTCGCCAGCTCCATGATCGCGCCCGCGGTCGAGGCGCTGGTCGTGTCGTGCCCCGCAGTCGCGATGATCATGTAGTAGCCGGCGAGCTCGCGGTCGGGGATCTTTTCGCCGCCGACCGTCGCGTTGGCGATCACCGTCGCAATATCCTCGCGCGGGTTGGCGCGGCGGTCGGCGGTCAGCGCGCCGAAATAATTTTCGAAATCGGCGATGACATAGTTGAGCATAGCGATCGCCTGTTCGGCACTGGTGATCGCCTCGCGGCTGCGGTTCAGTTCGGGATCGGTCGGGCCGAACAATTGCTGCGTCAGCATCAGCATCCGCGGCTCATCCTCGGGCGGCACGCCCAGGATATCCATGATGACGCGCAGCGGATAATGCGCCGCGACGTCGCGCGCAAAGTCGGTTTCGGGGCCGGCTTCGAGCATATGATCGACGGTTTCGCGCGCCAGCTGCCGGATGCGGTCTTCGACGATCTTCAGATTTTTCGGCATGAACCAGCTCTGGGTGAGCAGCCGATATTTCATATGGTCGGGGGCGTCCATCTGCACCAGCGAGCGGATCAGATGGCCATCGTTATTCGGGGTCGCGGCGCGCGCCAACGCCTCTCCGTCGCGATTGGTGAGCACGGTGGGGCGGACGCCATTCGCGAAACGCTGCGGATCACGGCTTATCGCCATGATGTCGGCGTGCCGCGTTACGAGCCAGAAGGGATCGTGATCGTGATTCTCGGCGACTGCCAGCGGCGCATTGACGCGCGCCCAGGCAAGCTGCTCGTGCAGCGGTTCCCATTGGCCGTATGCGACGGGGTCGACGACGGCGGCGGCTACCTCTCCAGGCAATATCGGTTTTGTCATTGGTGGCGAAGCTGCCGCAACTCATGGTCCGAGTCGAGTGGCAAAGTGCAACCGATCAGATCGCGGTCACCGGGTCGGGCAGCGCGGCCTGCCACTCGGCGCGGGCGCGGCGGATCATCGCCTTCAGCGCCTCGGCTTGCTCCTGCCAGCCTGCCGCGCATTCGGCGGTCCAGACCGTACCCGCCGCTGCGCCCAGTTCGGCGACCGTCATGTCGATGAAGGCATCATATTCGGCGATCGGCAGCGGGCCATAGGCGCGGTGCGTGTGGACGAGCTCGGTGACGAGCGGCCAGACCCAGCCCTCGCCTTTCGCCAGCCCGAACATCATCTGCAGCGTCTCGTCGGTCATCCGTCGCGACGAGGCGTCGACGACCATGAAGCTCGCACGGCGCTCGGGATAGGCAGCGAAGAAGCGGTCGAACAGCGCGTGGCGGATATCGACGCCGGCGTCGGCGACAGCGGCGAGGCTCGCCTCCATCGCCTCTGTGTCGCTCATTTGAAGAGGCCGCCCAAGATGCCGCGCATCAACTGGCCGCCGAACTTGCCCGCGACCTGCCGTCCGATGCTGGTCGCCGCCGAGCGCGCCGCCGATTGCACCATCTTGTCCGCGAAGCTCGGCTTGGCGGCCTCGCGCGCAGCCACCTTCTCTTGCTGCAGCCGCGCCTTCTCTTCGGCGACCTTGCGCTTGGCTTCTTCCTTGGCGGCAATCGCGGCCTGCTTGTCCGCCTCGACCTGCGCCTTGGCCTCGATCGCGGCGGCCTGCGCCTGCTCGGCCTTGGCGGCGAGCAGTTCCTCGGCGCTTTCGCGGTCGACGGCGATGTCATATTTGCCCTCGACCGGCGAGATCGACTTGATGATCGCGCGCTCCTTGGTGTCGAGCGGCCCGGCGCGCGAGCAGGGCGGCTTGATCAGCGTGCGCTCGACCGGCGACGGCGCGCCATCGGGCATCAGCAGCGACACCAGCGCCTCACCGACCTTCAATTCGGTGATCTCGCGCGCAACATCGACCTTGGGATTGGGGCGGAAGGTTTCGGCGGCGGCCTTCACGGCTTTCTGGTCACGCGGAGTGAAAGCGCGCAGCGCGTGCTGCACGCGATTGCCGAGCTGGCCCGCGACATCCTCGGGGATGTCGATCGGGTTCTGCGTCACGAAATAGACGCCGACGCCCTTCGACCGGATCAGCCGCACGACCTGTTCGATCTTTTCGGCGAGCGCTGGCGGCGCGTCGTCGAACAGCAGATGCGCCTCGTCGAAGAAGAAGACGAGCTTGGGCTTGTCGGGGTCGCCGACCTCGGGGAGCGTCTCGAACATCTCGCTGAGGAGCCAGAGCAGGAAGGTCGCATAGAGCTTCGGGCTCGCCATCAGCTTGTCGGCGGCGAGGATGTTCACATAGCCGCGCCCATTCTCGTCGCAGCAAATCATGTCCTGGATGTCGAGCGCGGGCTCGCCGAAGAAATTCGCGCCGCCCTGGCTTTCGAGCGTCAGCAGCTGGCGCTGGATCGTGCCGACGGTCGCCTTCGACACATTGCCATATTTGGTCGTGAGTTCGTCGGCATTTTCGGCGCACCAGACGAGCATCGCCTGCAAATCGCCGAGGTCGAGCAAGAGCAGATTCTGCTCGTCCGCGATACGAAAGGCGATCGCAAGCACGCCCTCCTGTACCTCGTTCAGCCCCATCAGCCGCGCGAGCAGCAGCGGGCCCATTTCGGAAATCGTCGTTCGGATCGGATGCCCCTGTTCGCCGAACAGGTCCCAGAAGATAACCGGATTGTCGCGATAGGCCCATTGGCTATCGCCGATCTCGGTCGCGCGCGCGGCGAAAATCTCGTGCATCTTCGACGTCGGGCTGCCCGCCATCGCCATGCCGGCAAGATCGCCCTTCACATCGGCGACAAACACCGGGACGCCAACCGCCGAGAAACCCTCGGCCAGCCCCTGCAAGGTCACCGTCTTGCCGGTGCCGGTCGCGCCGGCGATCAGCCCGTGGCGGTTCGCGCGCTTGAGCACCAGCGACTGGCGCGGGCCATCCGCCGCACCGCCGCCACCGAGGCCGATATAGATTTCGCTTGCCGTGCTACCGTCGCTCACCCGCTGTCCTCCACTCGAAAAGTCAAAGGCAGGTTAGAGCGGCCGTGCAGCGCTGCCAAGCGTCATCCCATGATGAAGGCGTTGAGCTTGTTGCCGTCGGGATCGCGGAAATAGCCCGCGTAAAAGCCTTCGCCGCGCGGTCCCGGAGGGCCTTCGCAGCTACCGCCATGCGCGAGGGCGATTTCGTGAAGGCGGTGGACCTGTTCCTTGTCCTTCGCCTCCAGCGCGACCATCACGCCATTGCCGACGGTCGCGACATTGCCGTCGAACGGCCGCGTCAGGCCGATGCCCGCGCCACCGCCGGGCTTGCCCCAGGCGATGAAACCGTCGAATTCCATCATCCGCGGCGTGTCGAGTTCCGCTGCGATGGCGTCGTAAAACTCGGCCGCCTTGGCCAGATCCTTCGTTCCCAGCGTCACATAGCCAATCATCATCTTTCTCCCGACTCGATGTTATGAGAACATAATATGAACAAGAGCGACAACGCGCAAACAAAAAGGGCGCCCGACCCGAAGGTCGCGGCGCCCCTTGTGCCGGCTCCGGGAGCCGAAGCTTATTTGACGCGAACCGCGACAAAGGCCGAGGGGCCGCCGCGCCGCAGAATTTCAAGCAGCAGCGCCTCGCGCCCCGCCTTCTTCGCATCGGCCACCGCCTTGGCGAGTGCATCGGCCGTCGTCACCGGAACGCGGTTCGCGCTCAGGATCACGTCGCCGCGGCGCAGGCCCTTGCGGCCCGCATCGCTGGTTGCCGACGCCGCGCCGACCACCAGGCCCTTGGTATTGGCATCGACGCCAACCGCGCGCGCGATGTCGGGCGTCACCGCCTGCACCGACAGACCCAGCTCTTCCTGGATCGCCTTGTCGGCGGCGCCGGTCGGATCCTCGGGGGTGGTCTGTTCTTCTTCGGGATCGAAGTTGGTGCCGGCCAATTCCTCCTCAGGCGGGCGGGTGCCAACGACGGCGGTGAGCGTCATCGTCTTGCCGTCGCGAATGACCTCGAGCGGGATGCGCGTGCCCGGTTTGGTGTTCGACACGATATAGGAGAGCGTCTGCTGAGGCGTGACGTCCTTGCCGTTGACCTTCGTGACAACGTCGCCGCGCTTGAGGCCAGCCTTCGCCGCCGCCTGATTATCCTCGACACGCTGGACGAACTCGCCGCGGTCTTTGGGCAGGCCGAGGGCCGCCGCCAGATCCTCGTCGACCGGTGCGATGCCGATGCCAAGATAGCCACGCTGAACCTTTTCGCCCGCGCGCAGCGCATTGATAACGGGGATTGCCGCATCGGCAGGGATCGCGAAGTTGACGCCGATGTTCGCGCCGACGGGCGAAATCAGCATGTTGTTGATACCGACGACATTGCCCTCAAGGTCGAACAGCGGGCCGCCCGAGTTGCCGCGATTGATCGCGGTATCGGTCTGGATATAGCGGTCATAGGCGCCGCCCTGTCCCAGATTACGCTGGACCGCCGAGATGATGCCCGCAGTGACCGTCGAGCCGAGGCCAAGCGGGTTGCCGATCGCGACGACCCAGTCGCCGACGCGCGCGGTGCTGCTATCCGCAAACTTCACGAAGGGCAGGCCCGTCGCGTCAATCTTGAGCAAGGCAAGGTCCGATGCCGCGTCGCGGCCGACGATCGTCGCCTTATATTCCTTCTGGTTGGTCAACGTCACCGTGACCTGATTCACTGCCTCACCGCGCGGGCCGCCCGAGATGACGTGATTGTTGGTGACGATATAGCCGTCGGCCGAGATCAGGAAACCCGAGCCACCGCCCTGCTGTTCCTGGGTGATCGGTTCGCGGGTGCCGGCGAAAGGGTTGAGCCGGACGCCCAGCGTGACTTCCTGCTTGGTCGAGATGTTGACCACGGCGGGCTGCAACTGTTCAACGAGATCGGCGAAGCTTTCGGGCGCACCCGAACGGGGCACGACCTTTGCGATTTCGCTCTTCTCATTCTGTGCAACCTGGGCGCCGACGGGCGACTGGGTGACCAGCGCGAGTGCGGTGCCACTGACCAGCAAGGCCGAAGTGATGCCATAAACATAACGCACGATCGCAAATCCTCTTCTCTTACGAAAAACTCTTCAGACCCCGGCGGCGGTTATCTGCGGCGCGGCGGCTGAACGCCATTTGAACATGAACGGCGCTTGCACGACCCGTTCATTCGGCGGTTTAACCCGCCGCCTGCGCATCAGTTGCCCCGGAATCGCTTCAGATATTCATTGTCGGCCGACAGGATGATCGACGTGCCGCCCTGGCTGTTCGGGTCCAGGAAGGTCTGCCGATAGCTCTGCATCGCGCGGTAGAAGTCATAGAATTCGGGATCCTTGCCAAAGCTTTCGGCATAGATGCGCGCGGCTTCGCCGTCGGCGGCGCCGCGGATGATCTGCGCTTCCTTCTGGCCTTCGGCGCGGATCGCGGTCGCGACCTGTTGCCGCGCGGTGCGCATGCGGTTGAACGCGAGTTGCAGCGTCTCGCCTTCGGGCAGGTCGGCGCGCTTGATGCGAACATCGATGACCTCGGCGCCATATTTGTTCGCCTCGCGATTGAGCGCGACCTGAATATTGTCCATCACCGCGCCGCGTTCGGGCGACAGCAACGTCACGAAGGGACGCTTGCCAAGTTCGTTGCGCAGCGACGAGCCGAGAATCGTCGCGAGCTGCTGTTGCAACCGCTCTTCGGTGCGGATCGCCGTGTACATGCGCACCGGATTGGTGATGCGGAAACGCGCGAAGGCGTCGACCTGGAGTCGTTGCTGGTCGGTCGACAGCACCTGCTGGCGCTCCATATTGATGCCCAGCACGCGCTTGTCGATATATTGGATGCTTTCGACGAACGGCAGGCGCGCGACGAGTCCCGCGCCCGAACGACCGAAATCTTCGCCATTCTTGTAACGATTGACCGTGCGTTCGATCTCGCCGAAGCGCAGAATCAAGGCCTGCTTGTCTTCGGGCACGATCGCCAGTGTCTGTTGCAGCACGACGAGCACGGCGACGACCGCCACGAGCAGGCGCAGCGGGTGGCGGAACAGCGTATCGAACATCACTGGCCTCCCTTCGTCGCGGCCGAGGGCGCGGGTGGGGCCACGCGGCGCTGGACTTCATTCAGCGGCAGATAGGGGGTCACCCCGCGCGCTTCTACGATCGTCTTGTCCACGTTCGACAACACCCGTTCCATCGTTTCATAATAAAGCCGCTGGCGCGTCACCTGCGGCGACAGCTTGTACTGCTCGTAAATCTTGTCGAACGCTGCGGTGTCGCCGCGCGCGCCTTCGAGTACCTGCGCCTCATAGGCGCGGGCCTCGTTGATCGCCGATTCGCGCTGCTGCTGCGCCGCGGTCACCGCCTTGAACGCCTCGTCGACCTCGCTCGGCGGGTCGGCCTGACGGATCGCAATGCCCTGTATCATGACACCGGCGCGATATTCGTTGAGCAGCTCCTGCATCCGCTGCTGGACCTGTGCTTCGATCTCGACGCGGCCAGGACCGATCGCCTGGACGAGGTTGAAGTTCGCGACGGTCGCACGCATCGAGCTTTCGGCAACCTCGCGGATCGTGCCCTCGGGATCGGCGAGCTGGAAGAAGAAAAGCTCGGGGTCGCGCACCGACCAGCGAACCTCATAGGCAAGATCGACGAGGCTCTGATCTGTCTCTTATACACATCTGACGCTGCCGACGAAGCTAGAAGTGTA
>CAUUIU010000160.1:0-7186 GCA_963545025.1 uncultured Sphingopyxis sp.
CGTGACGGTTCGCGCTGCCCGTCAAGCTGCTTGCGTAGAGTACCGCGACGACCGCTGCGACGGCCAGCAGAACGAACAGCCAGCCGGTCCACTCGCGCCGCAACGGCAGCGTCGGTTGGTCGCCCTCAGGGCGCATGACGAAAAGTCAGATTTCCGGGAGGAAATCGGGAACCGAGAGATAGCGTTCGCCGGTGTCGTAGTTGAAGCCGAGCACGCGGCTGCCGGCGGGAAGCTCGGCGAGCTTATGCTGGATGGCGGCGAGGGTGGCGCCCGACGAGATGCCGACGAGCATGCCTTCCTCCGTCGCGACGCGGCGTGCGAAATCCTTTGCCGCGGCGGCGTCGACCTTGATCACGCCGTCGAGCAGGTCGGTGTGGAGGTTGCGCGGGATAAAGCCGGCGCCGATGCCCTGGATCGGGTGCGGCGCGGGCTGGCCGCCCGAAATCACCGGCGAGGCTTCGGGCTCGACGGCATAGACTTTGAGGTTCGGCCAATGGGCTTTGAGGAACTGGGCGCAGCCGGTGATATGGCCGCCGGTGCCGACGCCGGTGATCAGCACGTCGATCGGGCTGTCCTTGAAGTCTTCGAGGATCTCGGGACCCGTCGTGCGGACGTGGACGTCGATGTTCGCCTCATTCTCGAACTGCTGCGGCATCCACGCGCCGGGGGTCGTCTCGACCAACTCGATCGCGCGTTCGATCGCACCCTTCATGCCCTTTTCGCGCGGCGTCAGGTCGAAGGTCGCGCCATAGGCAAGCATCAGCCGGCGGCGTTCGAGCGACATGCTTTCGGGCATGACGAGCACGAGCTTATAGCCCTTGACCGCGGCGGCCATCGCCAGGCCGATGCCGGTGTTACCCGACGTCGGCTCGACGATGGTGCCGCCGGCTTTCAGGCTGCCGTCGCGTTCGGCGGCTTCGATCATCGCCAGTCCGATTCGATCCTTGATCGATCCACCGGGGTTGCTGCGTTCCGATTTCACCCAGACTTCGGCGTCGGGGAACAGCTTGGCCAGACGGATGTGCGGCGTGTTGCCGATGGTATCGAGGATCGAATTGGCTTTCATGATCGGTGCGCTCTTTCCTTGAATTCGAACCGCGGGTCGCGGCGGACGCGATTTGGCCAATCTCCGGCACGCAGCCAGAGCCCCTCGTCCGCCAGCGCCGGCGTCGGCGCGGGTTGTAACGAGGCGATCAGATACTGTCCATAAGGCCAGTCGCCGATCGCCGAGTCGGCGTTGATGTGACCGAACGGCCCGGCGTTGACGAAGCGCGCATCCCATTGCCGCGCGAGGCGCCACATATGCGCGGTCTTGGCATAGGGATCGTCATCGCTGGCGACGACGATGATCGGCACCCGCGAGGTAAAGGAGGGCGAGTCGGCGAAGCTGAGCGCGCCATGTTCGTGCCGCAAGCGGCCCAGGTCGGGTGGCGCAACGAGTAGCGCGCCGGCGACGCGCGTGCGGGTCACAGCGCTTGCGGCAGCGAACCAGTGGGCGAAGGCGTGGCAGCCAAGGCTGTGCGCGGCGACGAGCACGGGTTCGCTTTCGGCCTCGATCGCGGCGGCGACCTGGCGCACCCATGCGTCCTTGTCGGGATTGTCCCAGTTGCCGAGCTCGATTCGCTCGCTGTTGGGGAATTTATGTTCCCACAGGCTTTGCCAGTGGGTCGGACCGCTGTTGTGAAGGCCCGGAATCGTCAGGATTTTATGGCGGATTGTCGCACTATGCATGACGGTTTCTCCATTGAGGGGGACAAGGGGAACCGCGGTGACGGGTGCAATCGAGATAACTCAACTAAATAAATTGACAATCACTTTGTGGTGAGTGGACGCGATTTTTCGACGAGGCGAAAACGGGTGTTCGGCCCGCCGCGGAAATGCGTCAGCCGGGCTGTTTGAACTGCGGCTCGAAAGTTTTTGCGCGGCGCAGCTCGGGGAAGATCCATGCCCATAGCGCGGTCACGCCGACCGCTGCGGCACCGCCGACGACGACCGCGCTGATCGGGCCGAGCGCGGCCGCCATCGCGCCCGCACGCATTTCGCCGAGCTCGTTCGAGGCCGATATCGCTAGGCCCGATGCGGCGCTCACACGGCCGCGCATATGATCGGGCGTGTTGAGCTGGATCAGCGTGCCGCGCACGAAGACCGAGAACATGTCGGCGGCGCCCATGACGACGAGCACCGCGAGCGAAAGGAAGAGGTTGGTCGAAAGACCGAATATCACCGTACCGACACCGAAGGCAGCGACCGCCCACAGCATCTTGACCCCGACGTTGCGTTCGATCGGACGGATGGCGAGGCCGACGGCGACGGCGACCGATCCGGCGGCGACAGCGGCGCGCATCAATCCCGCGCCTTCCGGACCTGCGTCCAATATGTCGCGGGCGAAGACGGGGAACATTGCTGTCGCACCGGCGAGCAGGACGGCGAACAGGTCGAGCGTGATCGTGCCGAGCAGGAAGCGCTCGGTCCAGACGAACCGCAGCCCGTCGACCATTTCGCGCAACGGGTGGCGACGGACTTCGGCGGGCGGCGGCAGGACGGGGCGGACGCGGCTGAGCGTGAAGGCCGAAATCGCGAGCAGGATCGCAGCGAAGACGTAAACCGACGCCGGATGCGCGGCATAGATGAGGCCGCCCGCGGCGGGGCCGATGACCGACGCCGATTGCCAGGCGATGCTGCTCATCGCGATCGCCCGGGGCAGGACGGCGGGCGGGACGATGTTTGGCGCGATCGCGCTCATCGCCGGGCCAGAGAAGACCCGTGCTACGCCGTGGAGCGCGGCGAGGCCGAAGAGCAGGTTGAGCGTCAGCCCATCGGTCCAGGTGAACCAGCCGAGCGTTGCAGCGATGAGCAGGTCGATGAGGTTCGAGAAGATCGCGACGCTGCGCCGCTCGAAGCGGTCGGCGGCCCATCCGGCGACGGGGGTCAGGATTGCCAGGGGCACGAACTGGAACAGGCCGAGCAGCCCGAGCTGGAACGACGCTTCCTTGATCGTCATGCCATAGTCGGTGCGCGCGGTGTCGTAGAGCTGGTAACCGATCACCACGACCATCGCGATCGTCGCCATCACCGCGGTGAAGCGCGCGACCCAATAATAGCGAAAGTCGGGATAGCTGAGCGGGGAGGGGGCTTTGGGCGTCGCCCCCGGCATCACCGGGTCTTCGCCTTCGGGTGGAGGGATCGTTGCCATTGTGCCTTGCCGTAGCCGGCTTTTTGCGGCTGTCCAGATGGCATAGCTTTGCCGTTCGTCGATTATCGGATGCCATCGGTTGGACCCGCTGGCAGAAGCCGACGCACCGGAGACAGGGAGATCATCGAATGAACCGCAAATTTGCCCGCTTTGGCGGCGCCGCCATGGCTGCGTCGCTGCTTGTGCTCACCGCCTGCAACGCATCGGACAATAAGTCCGCGTCGGCTTCGAGCGCCGAGACCTGGACCGGGTTCCGCGACAATTTCCTCGCGGGCTATTTCCCTCTGAACCCGACCTTCGCGGTCTATCAGGGCAAGCATGAGTTCGATGGGCAACTGCCCGACTGGTCGCCCGAGGGGCTCGAGAAGCAGGCGGCGTTCCTCGAAAAGGCGATCGCCGATGCCAAGGCATTCGATGGCGCGATGACCGACGCGGAGAAATTCGAGCGCGACTATCTGGTCCGCGTTGCCGAGGGGCAGCTGTTCTTCCTGCGCGATACCGATTTCGCCGCCAAGAACCCGTCCTTCTATACCGGCTCGCTCGACCCCAACGTCTATATCGCGCGGCCCTATGGCACGCCCGAACAGCGGATGAAGGCGTTCATCGCCTATGCCGAGAAGGTCCCCGCGGCTGCAGCGCAGATCAAGGTGAATTTGAAGCTGCCGTTGCCCGCGACCTTCGTCAAATATGGCACCGCGGGCTTCGGCGGCTTTGCCGATTATTACAAAGGCGATGCCAAGGCGGCATTCGCTTCGGTCAAGGACGAGGCGCTGCAAAAGCAGTTCGACGAGGCGGTGGCGAAGGCCGGCGCGGCCATGACCGATCTGGCGACCTATGTCGGGTCGCAGCCGGGCACGCCCGACGGCTACGCGCTTGGCGCCGAGAAATTCTCGAAGATGATCCTGACCAACGAGGGCGTCGACACGCCGCTCGACGAACTCGAGCGCATTGGGCAGGCAGACCTCAAGCGCAATCAGGATGCGCTGAAAGCCGCCTGCGCGACTTATGCCGCCGGCATGACGATCGCCGACTGCATGAAGAAGATGAACTCTGACAAGCCCGCCGACGGTCCGGTCGCCGAGGCGCGACGGCAGTTGCCGACGTTGCGTGCGTTCCTGATCGAAAAGGACCTCGTCACCATCCCCGGCACGGAGCAGGCGCAAGTCGAAGAGTCGCCGCCGTACAACCGGCAGAACAGCGCCTATATCGATATCCCGGGGCCGTATGAGAAAGGCCTGCCTTCGGTCTATTACATCTCACCGCCCGACCCGACGTGGGACGCGCAGACGCGCGCCGATTTCGTGCCGGGCCGCAAGGACCTGATGTTCACGTCGGTTCACGAGGTATGGCCGGGGCACTTCCTCAATTTCCTTCATTCGAACCGCGCCGAGAGCATCTTCGGCAAGCTGTTCGTCGGCTATGCCTTTGCCGAGGGCTGGGCGCATTACACCGAGGAAATGATGTGGGACGCGGGGCTGGGCGAGGGCGACCCCGAGACGCATATCGGACAGCTGTCGAACGCGCTGCTGCGCGATTGCCGATATCTGTCTGCCATTGGCCTGCACACCAAGGGCATGACCGTCGCCGACAGCGAAAAACTGTTCAAGGAGCAATGCTATCAGGACGAAGGCAATGCGCGGCAGCAGGCGGCGCGCGGCACCTATGATCCCGCCTATCTCAACTACACGATGGGCAAGCTGATGATCCGCAAGCTGCGCGAGGATTGGACCAAGGGCGACCGGACGAAGTGGAAGGCTTTCCACGACGAGTTCCTGTCATACGGCGGCCCGCCGATCCCGATGGTGCGCGCCGCGATGATGAAGGAAGAGGCGCCGCAGGCGGTCTTCTAAAGGTCGACCGGCGAGCCGGCGGTCAGGATGACGGCGCGCGCAGTCGCGCGATGAAAAAGCCATCCAGGCCGCCGGCGTCGGTCAGCAGGTTCGGGAGCGTCCGGACGAAACCGCTGTCGTCGGGCGTGATTCCGTCCGGCAGTTCTTCTGCGCGCGCGGCTTCGATCGTCCAGCGGGGGTGGCCGGCCAGAAAATCGGCGATCCGGTCCTCACCCTCAGCGCGTTCGAGCGAGCAGGTCGCATAGACGAGCGTGCCGCCGGGCTTGAGCCATTGCGCCGCGCGGTCCAGTAATTCGCGCTGCAACTGCGCCATGTCGGCAATCTGCCGCGGTTCGATGCGGTGGAGGACGTCGGGATGGCGGCGGAAGATGCCGGTGGCCGAGCAGGGCGCGTCGAGCAGTACCGCGTCGGCGGCGTCGCCGGGCGTCCATTGGCGGATGTCGCCCTGCACGACCGCGGCTTCGAGCCCCGTGCGGTCGAGATTTTCCTCGAGCCGCGCGAGGCGCTTGGCGCTTGAATCGACCGCGATCACCGACCAGCCCGCCGCGGCAAGCTGCATCGTCTTGCCCCCCGGCGCGGCGCAGAGGTCGAGCACCGTGCGGCCCTCCCCGGCGCCGAGCAACCGCGCGGGGATGCTCGCGGCAAGGTCCTGCACCCACCAGCCGCCTTCTTTGAAACCGGGCATTGCCTCGACGGCCTGACCGCGGGGCAAGCGACGATGCAGCGAGGCAAGCTTTGTCGCATCGTCCCATTCGCCGGCGGGTTCGGCCGCGAAGCTGAGATCGACGGGGGGCGCCGCGCTCCATGCCTGCTGCGCGGCGGCGACCATATCGTCGCCCCATTTCCCGGCCCAGCGTTCGGCCACCGTCTCGGGCAGCGTCGCGCTTTCGGGAAGCTGCCAAGCGTCCTGCTGCGCACGCGACAGGATGGCGTGCACCAGCCGCCGCGGTCCGCCCGCGACCAGCGGTAGCGCGGTCGCGACGACGGCATGCGGCGATGTCTTGAGCACAAGAAGCTGGGCCAGCGCGATCCGGAGCACGGCGCGCGATTTCACGTCCTCGGGCAATGTCTGCGTCGTCGCCCCATCGATCAGCATGTCGATATCGCTCATCCAGCGCATCGTCTCCGACGCGATCGCCACGGCGAAGGCGCGGTCGGCGGGCGGCAGCCCCTGCGTCGCGGCATGCGCGGCAATGTCGAGCGGATCGCCGCGGCGAAGGATCGCGTCGAGCAGGCGGAGCGCGGCGCGGCGCGTTGCTGTGCCGGGCGGATCGATCTCGTCGCTGCGTCGTCGGGTGTGCGGGCGTCTGTCAGCCATGAACCGGGGTCCGATACGGATGGTTGGCGGGAAGCAAGGAAGACCCTATGCTGTCGAGGTTATGAGTGACACCGAAAAATCCGGAACGATCGGCGGCACACCCCGCGCGACCAAGCGCCCGGCGCATGTGAAGGCGCCCGAAGGCTGGACCAACAGCCCGGTGCCCGCGCCCGAACCGATCCATGAGGACAAGGGCGAGGACCAGCCGGGCGGCCGCAATCCGGTGCGCTATGGCGATTGGGAGCTCAAAGGCCTCGCGATCGATTTCTGACGCGCGAGACGATCCATGGCCGCCACGTGCCCGCGGCGGCCATAGAATCCTGATTGTCAGACGGTCGGCGCTTCAGTGACCAGCGGCACCTTGCCGCTTGCGACCTGTTCGGCGAACACCTCGCGCATCAGCTGCAGCGAGAAAAGATGGGCAAAGATAAGCGGCAGCATGCCGTTCTGCATCATCTTGCGCAGCACGTCGCCGCGCAGTTCGCGCAGCTTGTTCTCATCGACCATCTGGAAGCCGCGATAGATATAGGGCTTGTCGCTGCCTTCCGGCTGGATCGCGACTTCGCCGTCCATCAGCAGTTCGGCCTTCTTCAGTTCGTCGACGAAAAAGCCGGTGCGCTGACCCGATTCCTCGAACTGCTGGCAGAATTGCAGCACCTGATTGACGGCTTCCGAGGGGTTGCCGTCGGCAAACAGAGCATCGCCCTCTTCGAATTTTCCGATCGCGCCCGCGGTCGGATCGAAGCACAGCGACAGCTCTTCGGAATTGGGGCTGAGCCGCGCGAGCATGAAGGGGTAACGGCGGATATAGGCCGGGACATAGAC